>NZ_JBSHAP010000012.1:102500-108524 GCF_053611565.1 Kitasatospora sp. NPDC054795 | reverse complement strand
GCGGGTCCTTCGACCAGCCGCACCCGGCCCGCGAGTTCCGGCCGCCGGGCGGGGCCGCGCCGAGCGCCTGGCCGGCGGCGGAGGGGCCGGAGCAGGCGAAGTTCCGAAACGTCCGAGGCGGGGCGCCGGGTGCGGCCGCAGAGTGGGAGGCGGAACGACCGGCACGACGACCCACGCTTCCCGAGGAGTGAGTGAGCCATGGACGCCACCGAGACCCCCGCCCCGCAGGTCTGGCCCAGCCTGCGCGCCGCCGACGCCCGGGCCCTGATCCGCTTCCTGGTCGACGCCTTCGGATTCCAGGAGGTCGTCACCTACGGCGAGGGCGACGTCGTCGCGCACGCCGAACTCGCCTGGCCCGAGGGCGGCGGCGTGATGCTCGGCTCCGAGCGCGGGACGCCCGAGGGCGCCGAGCCCTGGCCGGGCCGGCCGGGCGGCTTCACCGCGTACGTGGTCACCGCCGACCCGGACGCCGTGCACGCCCGCGCGGTGGCCGCCGGGGCCCGGATCACCACCGGGCTGTACGAAACCGGCTACGGCTCGCGGGACTTCGCCGCCGCCGACCCGGAGGGCAACCGCTGGTACTTCGGCACCTACCCGGGCGCGCCCCGTCCGCCCGCCGGGCGGACGACGGGAGTGTGAGGACAGACCCCGGGAGCCCTCGGGGCGGCCGCCGCCGAACGGGGGCAGACTGGCTGCGGGGGCACCCCACCGGAGGCGCTGGAGGCATCGGAGGCGGAGCGTGCCGCAGATGACGGTGGACGGGCGCACCCTCGCCCTCTCCCACCTCGACAAGGTGTACTACCCGCGCACCGGCACGCCCAAGGGCGAGGTGCTGCGCTACTACGCCGCCGTGCACACCGCCCTGCTCCCGCACCTGCGCGACCGCCCGGTCTCCTTCCTGCGCTGCCCGGACGGTGTCGAGGCGGAGGTGTTCGTCGCCAAGAACCCGCCGCCCGGCACCCCGGGCTGGGTGCGTACGGTCGACGTGCCGAGCAACACCGGCGAGCTGCGGCAGGTGGTACTGGAGGACGGCGCGGCGCTGCTGGCGATCGCCAACCTGGGCTGCCTGGAGCTGCACGTCCCGCAGTGGCACGCGGCCGTGCCCGCCCTCGCCGACCGGCTGGTGCTGGACCTCGACCCCGGCGAGGGCGCCGACGTGCTCACCTGCCGCACGGTCGCCCTGCTGCTGCGGGAGCGGCTCGCGGCGGACGGTCTGGCGGCCTGGGTGAAGACCTCCGGCTCCAAGGGCCTGCACCTGCTGGTCCCGATCGAGCCCACGCCGAGCACCCGGGTCTCCGGGTACGCGAAGGCGCTGGCGGCCGCCCTGGAGGCCGAGCACCCGGAGCTGGTGGTGCACACCATGGCCAAGGCCCGGCGCCGGGGGCGGGTGCTGGTCGACTGGTCGCAGAACAACGCCAAGAAGACCACCGCCGCGCCGTACACCCTGCGGGCCCGGCCGCTGCCGACCGTCTCCACCCCGCTGGCCTGGGCGGAACTGGAACGGGCCGCCGAGGAGCGGGACCTGGTCTTCACGCTCGCCGAGGTGCCCGGCCGGCTGGCCGCGCACGGCGACCTGCTCGCCCCGCTGCTGGACCCGGAGCGGGCCCGGCCGCTGCCCGGTGCGCCCTCGGCGGCCGGAGCGCCGCCGCCGGTGCGCCAGGTGCTGCACCCGCCCGTCGAGGTGATGCGCCCGGCCGCCGTGACCGCCGTCCCGCCCGCCGACGGCCTGGGCGGCGGGGGCGTGCAGTACGAACTGAAGCTGGACGGCTTCCGCTGCGTCGCGTTCGCCCGGGGCGGGCGGCCCGCGTACCTCCAGTCCCGCAGCGGCCGCGACCTCGCCCCCGAGTTCCCGCCGATCGCCGCCGCCGTCTCCCGGCTGCCGGAGGGTCTGGTGCTGGACGCCGAGCTGGTCGCCTGGCGCGGCGGCCGGTTCGCCTTCGGAGAGCTGCTGCGCACCCGCCGGGCCCGCGCCGCCGCCCCCGAGGTGACGCTCGGCCTGATCGCCTTCGACCTGCTGGCGCTGCCCGGCCGCGACGTCCGCGGGCTGCCGCTCACCGACCGCCGTCGGCTGCTGCTCGCCGCCCTCGCCGACGTCCCGCCGCCGATCCGGCCGGTGATGGCCACGACGGACCGGGCGGAGGCGCTGGAGTGGATGGAGCGGCTCGCCGACACCGGGGTGGAGGGCCTGGTCTGCAAGGCCGCCGCCGCCGCGTACCGGCCGCGCGGCGCGGGCCGGGTCTGGGTCAAGTTCCGCCGCGGCGACACCCTGGACGCCACCGTCGGCGCCGTCACCGGCCCGGCCGACCACCCGCACGCGCTGGTCCTGCGGCTCGACGACGGCCGGGTGTTCCTGACCGCCCCGCGGCTCACCCCGGTCCAGTCCGGCGAGGTCGCCGAGGTCGTCCGCCCCCTGCTCGGCCCGCCCGGCACCGACCCCGAGCACGGCCCGGTCCACCCCCTGACCTCCCCCCTGCGCGCCGAGTTCACCCTCACCGGCCGCCCGCCCACCGCGACCTTCGTCCGCCTCCGGGGCGACTGACGTCGGACCGCGCTCACTTCCCGCGCTTCGCCGACGCGTGGGCGAACTCCGTGACGAAGGCGTCGTCGAACAGCGGCAGGTCGGCGGGCCTGCGGCTGGTGACGAGCGGGCCGGGGCCGTCGTGGCAGACGTGTACCGGCTCGTCCACCCAGTGCGCGCCGGCGTTGACCAGGTCGGTGCGCAGGCTGGGCCAGGAGGTGAGGGTGCGGCCGCGTACGGCGTCGGCCTCGATGAGTGTCCAGGCCGCGTGGCAGATCGCCGCGACCGGCCGGCCGGCGGCGCCGAAGGCGTGCACGAAGTCGACCGCCGGGCGCTCCAGGCGCAGCCGGTCGGGGTTGGCGACGCCGCCGGGGAGGACCAGCCCGTCGTAGTCGGCCGGGTCGGCCTCGGCGACCAGGGCGTCGACGGCGAAGGTGTCGCCCTCGGCGTGGTGCCGGACGGTCCGGACCCGCCCCTCGGCGGTGGACAGCAGCCGCGGGGTTCCGCCGGACTCGGCGACCGCCTGCCACGGGTCGGTCAGTTCGACCTGCTCGGCCCCGTACGGCGCGACCAGGAACGCGATCGTCCGGCCGGTGAGCGTGGTGGACGGCCAGCCCATGGCGCGGGTCGCTCAGCCCGGGTGCGGGGCGGTCAGGTCGACGGCCACGGGCGGAGCGGTGCTGAGCCGGGCGCGCGGGCAGTCGAGGTGGACGGCGCGGTCGAGGTGGTCGAGCCGGGCGACCAGTCCGGCCGGAACGAGCACCCGGGCGCCCGGCACCCAGGGCTCGGCGTCGACCAGCAGGTGGTCCCCGGCGTCCTGTTCGACCCGGCCGACCGGGCCGTCGGTGGCGTGCACCTCGTACCCGACCAGCGTGAGGTCGGCGGCGGGATGGGCGCCCGGGCGGTACTCCCACAGGTCGGTGCTCATGGCGTCACGCCTCCGGCCGGTCCCAGGGGCGCCGCTCGCGGCGCTCCCGGAACTCCGTCGGGTCCGCCGGTGCGACACCGCTGCGGGCCTCGCGCCGGCGGCGCAGCAGTTCGGAGGCGGCGACCGCGGCCCCCACCGTCGCCGCCCAGACCACCCCGAGCGCGACCAGTACGGCGGTGGCCGGTGTCCGGGCGCCCACGCCGAAGCAGATCGCCGTCATCACCAGGGCGGTCAGCGTCACCCCCGCCGTGACCCTGCGCCCGACCCCGCGGAGCACGCGCCGGACCCGGCTCGGCGCTTTGGCGCCCATCGTGCTCAGCTTCCGGTCGAGCCGTGTGTCCTGCCGCAGATCGGACTCGATCTCCTCGAGGAGCCACCGCTCCCATCCGCTCAACGCGGGTCCGTCCATCTCGGTCACCTCCGACACTTCCGGTGACGTGCTCGCACCCGGCGGGTTGCCCGGTACGGGCCGGCACTAACCGTTGCGGGCACCGCCTGTTCCGGCGCCGACGGGCCCGAAGGCCCGGGGGCGGGCGAGCAGGCTGTCGTCCAGGACGCCCAACAGGGCGGCGGCGTCGCGGTGGACCTCGGCCGCGCCCGCCGCCCGCAGCTCCGGGCCGGTGTCCCGGCCGGCCGTCAGGGCGACGCACGGCACCCCGGCCCGCCGCACGGCCCGCACCTCGCGCACGCTCCCGGCGACGGCCACGGCGTGCCAGGGCCTGCCGTCCACCAGGTCGAGCGCGGCTCTCACCGGATCGCCCCCGGGATCGGCCACGGTGAGCGCCGGAGCCCCGGCGGGACCGGGGCCGGTCAGCACCACCGTCCACCCCCGGGCGGCGCACTCGCGCAGCAACTCGGCACCGCCGGGCAGCGTGGGCTGCCACCAGTCGGTACCGAAGAGAGCCGCCGAGACCACCGTCATGACCACCGCTTCCGTTCGCGGGCGACGCACCGAATGCTCCCTTCCAGGTTAGGTCGCTCCCCCGCCGCGCGCAGCAGCCTGCGCCCGGGCCCCCCGGAATCCTCTCGACGGCCCGGAAAATCGGCTGGTCCGGGGTGATCGTTCGGCCCTAGGGTGTCGCTCCGTCACATTGGTCCACTCCAGGAGCCCGATCCCCGATGCCTTCGCCCGCCGTGTACCGCTCGCCGAGAGCCGGCGCCACCGCCGCCACCGTTCTGCTCGCCGTGAGCGCCGCCACGACCCTCGCCCCGCTCGCCGTGGGCCTGCGCCTGTACGGGGAGGCCGGTGATCTCGCCACCGGCGCCGAGTCCGACGGATCCGCGCTGATGGACACGGCGCAGCTCTACGACAACGTCGGCTACCTCCAGGTGGTGGCCCTGGTCGCGTCCGCGGTCACGTTCGTCATCTGGTTCCACCGGGTCCGGGTGAACGCCGAGGTCTTCGACCCGCGCGGGCACCGGTTCCGGCGCGGCTGGGCGATCGGCGCCTGGTTCACCCCCGTGGTCGCGCTCTGGTTCCCCCGCCGGATCGCGGGCGACATCTGGCAGGCCGGCGCCCGGCCGGACGCCTCGGGCGTGCGCCCGCAGCTCCCGCAGACGCTGCTCAACCTCTGGTGGGCCACCTTCTGGATCTCCAACGTGACCGGCCGGGTCGGCTCCCAGTACCTCGGCTCGGCCTCGGCGCAGTACGCGGACGGCTACCAGCAGGCCGTCGGCTGGCTGATCGCCTCCGACCTGCTGCTGGTGGTGGCCGCCGTGCTCGCCGTCCTGGTGATCCGCGGGCTGACCGCCATGCAGGAGGAGCGCTTCACCGAGTCCGCCGCGCCTGTGTTCGGGCTCCACGGCGGCACCGTCCGGGGCTGAGCCCGCTCGGTCGGCCGGGGCCCGCGGGCGGGGCCTCGGCCGGGGCCCGCGGGCGGGGCGCTCAGTCCGTGAACGGGTCGGAGGCCAGCCGGGCGTGCAGGTGCTCGTCCGTGTAGACGCCCCCGCCGTAGGTGTAGGAGGCGCGCAGGGTGCCCTCGTACGGGAAGCCGGCCCGCGCCGCGACCCGGCAGGAGTCCTCGTTGCCGACGGCGTGGTAGAGCTCGATGCGGCGGGCGTCGGCCTGCTCCACCGCCCAGCGGGTGGCGGCGGTGGCGGCCCGGGTGGCCAGGCCCCGGCCGCGGGCGGCGGCGAGCAGCCAGTAGCCGACCATGACGACGCCGTCGTCCCGGTTGGTCCACACCAGGTAGGCGTTGCCGCACAGGCGGCCGTCGGCGGCGTCGACGACGGCGAAGGGGGCCGCGCTGCCGTCGGCCCAGCGGGCCTCGCAGCGGTCGAGGTAGGCCTCGGCATCGACCGGGCCGGTGGCGCTGAGCGGGGTCCAGCGGGCGACGGCCGGGTCGGCCGCGGCGGCGACCAGGGCGGGCACGATGCCGCCGGGCACGTCGAGGCCGTGCCCGAACGGGCGCAGCAGGGCGTCGCCGAGGTCGAGGACGGCGGGGCGGAAGACCCGCCGGTCGGTGGCGGGATCGCTGATGGTCATCCCGTCTTCCTATCCCCGGCGCCCCCGGGCCCGCCAGCGAATTTCCCGGGGCCCGGGCCTGCGGGCGCAGCCACCGGGTCTGAGCCGCCCGGG
>NZ_JBSHAP010000012.1:13732-102490 GCF_053611565.1 Kitasatospora sp. NPDC054795 | reverse complement strand
TTTGAAATTCTCTTCTTCGTGTCCCGCCTCCGCGGGGCCGGACTTTTAATTTGCCGGGCGCCGGCCCGCCCGGCGGCTTCGCGGGGGTGTGTCCCCCCCCGGGCCCGGAGCGGGGTCAGATCCGGGCCAGGTAGCCGTTCTCGACCAGCCAGAGCACGTTCGGCCTGGCCGGGCCGCCGGGCAGCAGGGCGCCGTCGAGCTGGTACTGGAGGCCCCAGCCTGGCTGGTTGAACCACGGCGCGATCGGGCCGGCGTGCACCGTGAAGGCCTTGACCACCTTGTAGTCGTGGTAGTTGCAGGCGGCCGGCGGGTTGCTGTCCAGGCTCTGCGGCGGGAGCGCGCGGTTGGCGTAGGGCAGGCCCTCGGGGGCGAGGTAGGCGCCGTACTCGCTGCCGTAGCGGTCGATGTTCTGGTTCGGGTACAGCGTGAGGTCGAACTCGATCGGGCTGCCGTCGGGCAGGGTGACGTAGCCGTCGGCCGGCGGGTAGATCCAGCCGCCCTTGCCGCCGTTGCCGGCCGGGTCGTAGTACTGGGCCAGGAAGGTCTGGTCGCTCGCACCGCCGGTGCGCTGGTAGCCGGCGAGCTGGCGGCCGACCGGGCCGGTGGTCGGGAGGTCGGCGGGGCCGAGGCGGGCGTCGTCGTGGTGGAAGGCGGCGGAGCACTGGTCGGAGGGGGTGGCCGCCGGAGCCGCGAGGGCGGCGGGGGTGCTCACGGCGGTGAGGGCGGCGGCCGCGGCGAGCGGCGCGACGAGCAGGCGAAGGCGAAGGCGCACGGTGTCTCCGTCGAACGGGTCAGCGGTCGAAAAGGGAGCCACGGAGGGGCGTTGTACTCACCCTCCGTGGCTGGTTCGACACCAGGCAATCGGATCTTCTGATCATTCGTCAATATGATCCGTACGACTGCTCGTTCGACTGCGCGGATTCCGCCGAACCCGGGACAGCGGGGCCTCCCGTCCAGGAGGATGGGCGGCCCGGCGCCACCGGGTCACCTCCCCGGGTCACTTCCCCGGGGCGACCCGCCCGAGCAGGTGGAGCAGCCGGTCGAGGGCGTCCTTGGAGTTCGGCTCGGTCAGGTTGACCATCAGCCGGAACGCCACCTTCAGCAGCGCCGGGTGGCCGAGCCCGGCGGCCCCGGCCGCGCCGAGCAGCTTCGGGCGGCCCAGCAGGTCGGCGGCGAGGCGGCCGAGCGCGAAGTAGCCGGCGTACGCGGAGCGCAGCGCCTGCGGGTAGGCGCGCAGGGCGAGTTCGCGGCCGCGGTCGGTGCGGCGGGCGAGGGCCTGGACGATGGTCTCGGCGGCGAACCGGCCGGACTCCATCGCGTAGGCGATGCCCTCGCCGGTCCCCGGGCTGACCGTGCCGCCCGCGTCGCCGACCAGCAGCAGGCCGTCGGCGTAGTGGGGCCGGCGGTTGAGGCCCATCGGCAGGGCGGCGCCGCGGATCGGCTCGGTGACCCCGTCGGGGGTGTAGCCGTACTCCGGGGGCAGGCCGTCGCACCAGCGGCGCAGCAGTTCCCGCCAGTCCACCTCGGTCCCGGCGGTGTCGAGGACCCCGAGGCCGACGTTGGCGGTGCCGTCGCCCATGCCGAACACCCAGGCGTAGCCGGGCAGCAGGCCCCGGGCCGGGTCGTCGGGGTCGCGCAGGTCGAGCCAGGCCTCCAGGTAGCGGTCGTCATGGCGCGGGGTGGTGAAGTACGTCCGGTACGCGACGCCCACCGCGCGGTCGGTACGGCGGTAGCGCTTCATCGCCACCGACAGCCGGGTGGAGTTGCCGTCGGCGGCGACCACGACCGGGGCCCGGTAGGCGACCGGCCGGCGCTCCTCCCCCGACCTGGCGGTGACGCCGGTGATCCGGCCGGTCCGCTCGTCCAGCAGCGGGCCCGTCACAGTGACGCGTTCGACCAGCCGGGCACCGGCCGAGGCGGCCTTGCGGGCGAGCAGTTCGTCGAAGTCGGCACGGCGCCGGACCAGTCCGTACCCGGGGTAGGCGGAGAGCTCGGGCCAGTCGAACTCCAGCGAGCGGCGCCCGGAGATCAGCCGCAGGCCCCGGTTGTGCAGCCAGCCGGCGTCCTCGGAGACGTCGATGCCGAGGTCGGTCAGCTGCTTGACGGCGCGCGGGGTGAGGCCGTCGCCGCAGACCTTCTCGCGCGGGAAGGCGGACTTCTCCAGCAGCAGGACGTCCAGCCCGGTCCGGGCGAGGTGGGCGGCGGCGGTGGAGCCCGCCGGTCCGGCGCCGACCACGATGACGTCGGCGCTCTCCGCGGCCCGGACGGCCTCCTCGTCCCTGTCGGTCTCCTCGGGCCGGACGGTCCGCTCGGGTCGGACGGTCTGCTCTGGGCCGGGCATCGCACTCTCCCACGGGTCGGATCGGCTGTACTCGCGACGGATTCCTCGGACTGGGCGGTTCCGGACGGACGATAGAGAACCCCGGCACCCGCCCGCCGCCCCGACACGCAGGCCGCCGCCGCGAACCGGTCAATACCGGCCACCACGGCCGTCCGGGTTCACCCACCGGACCGGGGAGCGGAGTCGGCCGCTCGGGCCGCTCGGGCCGCTCGGGCCGCTCGGCACCATGACAAGCGGGCGATCGAGTACCTGCGGGGCGCGCCGCGGCCGGGCCGCGGCGCCATTGAGCCCCTGGCCCGCGAGCAGCTGCGGGACCAGGGGCTCCTTGTCGTTCCACGGTGCGCACCCCCTGGCCAGGGGGTTCACCGGCGGTCGCACCGGATTCGACGAGGGGCCCCGGCCACGGGGGCGGCCCGGGGACCCTCACCCGGTACCACGGCCGCCGCCGCCCCACGGGTTCACCCATGGCCCCACCAGCCCCACCAGTCCCACCAGCCCTGCTGGCCACACCAGCCACACCGGGCCCACGCGGTCCGCGCGGTCCGGCCCCGGGAACGCCGGAAGCCCCTGGCCGCACGGGGGAACGGGCCAGGGGCTTCCACTCCGGACTACGGATGGCGGGCCCTCACGGGTTCAACGCCAGCACCACGTACCCCGCCAGCACCGCCAGGTGCACCGCGCCCTGGAGCGGGGTCGCCCGGCGCGGGATGACCGTCAGGGTGAGCAGCATGATCGTCAGGGTCAGCAGCACCATGTGCGCCGGGTCGAGGCCGAGTACGAGGGGGCCGGAGAGCCAGCTGGAGGCGATCGCGACCGCCGGGATGGTCAGGCCGATGCTGGCGAGCGCCGAGCCGAGGGCGAGGTTGAGGCTGGTCTGCACCCGGTTGCGGACGGCCGCGCGAAGCGCCGCGATGGTCTCCGGCAGCAGCACCATCAGGGCGATCACCACGCCGACGACCGCGTGCGGGAGCCCGGCGTCGTCCACCGCCTTCTCGATGGTCGGCGACACGCCCTTGGCCAGGCCCACCACCGCCACCAGGGCGACGGCGAGCAGCAGCAGGCTGACCCCGGCGGCCCGGACGGTCGGCGGGGAGGCGTGCTCCTCCTCGTCCAGCACCCGGCCCTCGGGGGTGACGGGCAGGAAGTAGTCCCGGTGCCGGATGGTCTGGGTGGCCACGAACAGCCCGTACACCACCAGCGAGGCGGTGGCCGCGAAGGTGAGCTGGGTGGTGGAGAACTGCGGGCCGGGCGAGCTGGTGGTGAAGGTCGGCAGCACGAGGCTGAGGGTCGCGAGGGTGGCGATGCAGGCGACCGCGGCGCCGGTGCCCTCCGCGTTGAACACGGCGGTCCGGTACTTGACGGCAGCGACCACGATGGACAGTCCGAGGATGCCGTTGCAGGTGATCATCACGGCGGCGAAGACGGTGTCCCGGGCCAGCGTGGAGGACTTGTCCCCGCCGTCGGCCATCAGCGTCACGATCAGCGCGACCTCGATCACGGTGACCGCCACCGCGAGGACCAGTGACCCGAACGGCTCCCCCGACCAGTGCGCGATGACCTCGGCGTGGTGCACGGCGGACAGTACGGCGCCCACCAGGAAGCAGGCGACCACCGCCACCACCCAGCCGGGCAGTTCCTTGTGCCAGGTCAGGGCGAGGACGAGGAACGACACCACCGGAACGACGACGGTCCATTGCGCGACGGCCGCGCGGAGCTTCGTGATCATGCCGCCGAGGATCCCAGACCGAAGGCCCGTCACCCGGGTGCCCGCGCCGGGATTCGTAGGGATGTGGCATAACCCATCCCCTTTCGCTCCATCACCCTCCGTAGTCGCGAAGGTACTGAAGCACTTTGTCGACATGGCGCCGCACCCGCTCCGGCACGCCCCCGGCGGCCACCACGGTCTTGTCACTGGTGCGGTAGGCCGCCGCGACCAGGGCGGGCAGGTCGCGGGTGAGGCCGCGGTGCTTTATCTGCTGGTCGAGCCAGCAGACGTAGTTGCCCATCGCGGCGATCGCGTCGCCCGGGTCCCAGTACGACTTGGCGCCGGGGTGGGTGGCGGCCTTGCCCCAGGCCTCGAAGACCGAGGGCGTCCACATCGCGATGCCGTACTCGCCGGTTTCCGGGCGGGCCGCGTTCGGATCGAAGCCGCTCTCGGCCCTCAGCATGGCGGCCAGCAGCACGGGGGTGACCTCCGGCTCGGGGCAGCGCCGCGCCGCGGTCTCGATCATTCCCCGGTAGGCCGGCGGGACGTCCGAGCCGGCCGGGATCGCACCGGGCGGCGGGGGCACCGCGCGGTGGGCGGCGCCCGGCCCGCCCGGCTCCGGTCCGCCGGTCAGGGCGAGGACGGCGAGCCCGCAGGCCAGCAGGCCCGCACCGGCCCGGACGGCGGCGCGGCGGCGCCGGCCCGGCGGGGTGGCGGCCCGGGCGACCAGCAGGGCCAGCCCGATCCGGGTCCGCTCCTCCCGTCCGGGGGCGAGGCAGGCGGTGACCACGGGCCGCCAGCGCGCCGGCAGCGCCTCGTCCAGCCGCAGCGGCGCGGCGCCCCGCGCGTACGCCTGGGCTGCCAGCGAGCGGGCCCGGGCGGTCGCGCCGAGGAAGGGGTGCAGGCCTCCGGTGAGCAGCTGGTGGGCGATCACGCCGAAGGCCCAGACGTCGGCACTGGGGCGCACCGCGACGCCGCGGGCGCCGGTGCGCTCGGACCACCACTCGGGCGGGACGTGGTCGGGCGAGCCGAGCGGAGGGGCGTAGGCGTGGGTGCCCTCCAGCTCGGCGGTGAGGCCGAAGTCGGCGATCTTGGCGGTGCCGTCGGGCATCAGCAGGACATTGGCCGGTTTCAGGTCCCCGTGCACCCAGCCGGCCCGGTGCATGTGGGTCAGCCCGGCGCAGACCTCGGTCAGGATGCGTTCGGCGCCGGGCACCGCCGTACCGGGGCGGGCCTCGGCCAGCAGGTCCTGGAGGCTGCGGGCGGCGCGTTCCATCACCAGGGCGACGGCACCGTCGAGCGCCGGGTGGTCCGGGTCCTCGACGGTGGCCACGGCGAAGGTGCGGATCAGGTGGGGATGGTCGGCGCGGCGGCTGAAGCGCTGCTCGCTGCGGGCCATCCGGGCCACGGTCCGGCGCTGGCCGGGGCTGAACCGGGCCGCACCGAGGATCTTGACGGCGGCCGGGCCGCCGTCGGGGCCCTCGGCGGCGTGCACGCTGCCCCAGGCGCCCGCGCCGAGGAAGGCGCCGAGGCGGTAGCCGGCGATCGGGTAACCCGCCGGGACCTCGAACGGCGGGCCACCGGGCGCGGTCCCGCCGCCGGGCGGCTCGGACTCCGGCCCGGGCGGGGCGGCGGGCGTCACGGCCGGGCGGCCGGGCGCCGGGGCGGGAGCAGCGCGAGGTGCTCCTCCCGGACGAGGTCGAACCTCAGCGCCAGCGCCACCAGTTCCTCGCGCTTTCCGCCGCCAGGGCCCTCCTCGTACGGCTCGCGCAGCCGCAGCTTGGTCGCCACCAGGTAGTCGATGTGGTAGTTGACCGCCGAGCGGCTCAGTCCGCGGCAGCCGGGCAGGGCGCGCAGCCGGGCGAGCACCTCGGTCACCCCGGGGACGGCCGCGGCCGAGGGCGAGCGCAGTCTGGGCTCGCAGAGCGCGAGCAGGACCAGGAAGTACTTGGCGGTCGGGTCCAGGGCGAACGGGCTGACGGTGCGCTCGCCCTCGGCGCCGGCGGGCCGGCCGTCGAGGTAGGCGTGCTGCGGGGCGAAGACCTTGAAGACGGCGGGCCCGCCGAGGGCGGGCAGCAGCACCCGGGAGAGTTCGAACGGGACGGGCGCGCCGATCCGGCCGGGCGCGACCTTGACGTGCTCCCCCGCGCCTTCCAGGTTCTCCACCACGTAGGTGGCCGAGGTGCTGAAGTTGGACAGCCGCCAGTAGTCCTCGGCCGCGACCACCTCCCCCGCCCGGCGGGAGACGCCCTGGTCGGGCAGCGGGATGGGGACCGGCCGGCCGGGCTCCCCGCGCCCGAACACCGCGGTCTCGCCCGGGCCCATCCGCAGCAGGCCGGGGGTTTCGCCGGGCGCCACCTCGGGCCCCGGGCCGGGAAGTTGCACGATGACCGTGTCGACGCGGCACCTCCGTGGGATCGGGTCGATGCTATCCGTCCGATTCGCCCCCGGGGGCAACCCGCCACCCGGATGGGCGAGTGGGGCACCGGGGGAATCGCCAACCCCGCCGGGCCGTGGGCGGGTTGCCGATGTCACCCGCCGCTTCCCGATGAACTGATCGTCCGCCAGGACTGGAGTTGTCCGCGTGCTGAACGGGTGGCGAATGGTTGCAGGATGTAGTTGAACCGTCACCATGAGTGTGACGCAACGCACACGCGCCGAGTTCACAATATGTGCAAGACTCATCTCAAGGAGTGAGATTCCCTTAATTTCCAAGGAGGTTCGCATCATGCGCGCTCGGATCGCAGCTGCAGTCATGGCGGCGGCAGGGATAGCCGGCCTGTCGGCGGCCCCGGCCACAGCGGCCGCGGCGACGTCCGGCACCGACGGCGCGGCCTGCGCCGCGGTGCTCAACCGGCCCTGCGTCTCGCACCAGGCCGACGGCGAGGGCATCGTGGGTGTCGCCCGGGTCAGCGCCGACCGGGGCCAGTTGACGCTGGTTCGGGTCGAGATCCGCACCCAGGCCGCCTGGGGCAGCCCGTGGAGGACGGTCGCCTCCGCGACCACCGTGCAGTTCGGCTCCGCCGAGGCGGTCACCCCGCGGGTGACCGCCACCGGCCCCCGCGTGATCTGCGCGACCGCCGGCCCCGCGCTGGACGTCGCCCAGCAGGTCACCACCTGTACCAACCCGTTCTGACCGCGGGGCCGCCGAGGCGCCGCACCCGCCCACCCACTCCGTCCGTACGACCGGGCAGCCGTCCGGACGACCGGTGAGCGGGAAGCCGTAGAGGACACGAGCACCGGGCCGGCCGTCGGGACATCCCCCGACGGCCGGCCCCGGCCGTTCCCACCTGGCAGAACGGGCAGGGGCGGAAGATCGCCCGCCAGTCGGACCCGGGTGGACCTGGGGCACCCCTTCACGGCAAACTGGTCTAGACCTCGGAGGTCTAGACCTCAGACTCGCCTCAGAACGGTGGACCCAGTATGGAAATCGTGATCGTCCCTGACGCCCGTGCGGCCGGCGACCTCATCGCCGCGGCGATCACCGATCTGCTGACCGACAAGCCCGACGCCCTGCTCGGCGTCGCGACCGGCTCGACCCCGCTGCCGATCTACCAGGCCCTGGCCGAGCGGGTCCGCGACGGCCGACTGGACGCCGCCGAGGCGCGCATCTGTCAGCTGGACGAGTACGTCGGCCTGCCCGCCGGCCACCCCGAGTCGTACCGGTCGGTGGTGCTGCGCGAGGTCGTGGAGCCGCTCGGCCTGACCGAGGACTCCTTCCTGGGCCCGGACGGCAACGCGTCCGACATCGCCGCGGCGGCCGTCGCCTACGACCGCGCGCTGGCCGAGGCCGGCGGCGTCGACCTCCAGCTGCTCGGCATCGGCACGGACGGCCACATCGGCTTCAACGAGCCCTGCTCCTCGCTCTCCTCCCGGACCCGGATCAAGACCCTCACCCGGCAGACCCGGGTGGACAACGCCCGCTTCTTCGACAGCATCGACGAGGTCCCGCACCACGTCATCACCCAGGGCATCGGCACCATCCTGGAGGCCCGCCACCTGGTGCTGCTCGCCACCGGCGAGGCCAAGGCCGAGGCCGTCGCGCTCGCCGTCGAGGGCCCGCTGTCCGCGGTCGTCCCCGCCTCGGCGCTCCAGCTGCACCCGCACGCCACCGTGGTGGTGGACGAGGCGGCCGCCTCCCGCCTCAAGCTCGCCGACTACTTCCGCGACACCTACGCGGCCAAGCCGGCCTGGCAGAAGCTCTGACCACTCCCGGGCGGCACCCCTGACGGGCCGGGGTGCCGGCCGCCGACTCCCCTCGGTGGCCGGCGCCCCGGCCGCTTCGCGTCCGGCGCGACTCCGGTGACCTCGCGCAGCGAGAGCGGAACGGTCTCGGCGCACTGGTGGCCGGGGGTCAGCACCAACGCGTGGTCGCCCGGTTCGAGCAGCACCTGCACGGCGAGGTTGAGCCCCTCCTGGGCGCCGCCGAAGCAGATCACGTCGTCCTCGCCGACCTGCTCGTACATCCCGGCGACGGCGCGGCGCAGCCCGGGGTCGCCGAAGGTCTCGGTGCAGCCGAGGGCCAGGGTGCCCAGGCCTCGCGGTCCTCGGGACCGGCCAGGGCGAGCAGTTCGGCCATCGTCATGGTCTGCGCGTCGGAGGCGGTGAGGTGGTACCGGGCGGTGAACTCCCGGTGCGAGAAGTGGGTTTCGAGCCGGAAGTCGGCGAGCCGGGTCACTGGTGGTACTCCTTGGCGGGGCCCGCCGGGTGCTGCTTGAGCTCGGCGAGCAGGCTGTACGCGGTGGAGCGGGAGATCCGCAGCGCGGTGGCGACGACCGGGACGGCGCGCCGGACGGCGAACACCCCGGCCCGGTCGAGTTCGGTCAGGACGGCGAGCCGGTCCTCGCGGGTGAACCGCTCCAACGGGCGGCCCCGGTCGCGGACGTACCCGCCGACCACGTCGTTGATCCGCTCGGTCCAGTCGCGCTCGAAGAGCGGTTCGGGGCGCGGCGCGGTGGGGGCGGCGAAGCCGGCCAGCAGGGCGGCGGCCTGCTCCAGCGGGCCCCGGTCGAGGTTGACGCAGAGCACCGCCGTCGGCTTTCCGGTCTCGTCGCGCAGCACGGCGCTGACCGAGGAGAGCCGCCGGCCGTCGGGCAGCAGCTTCTCGTAGGGGCCGTAGACGTCGGGGGCGGAGGGGTCGATCCCGTCCAGTTCGCCGAGCAGCGAGGGGTCGCCGGGGGCCCGCGGGGTCATCGGGTTCCAGATGGCGAGGACCCGGTCGGTGGCGGTGTCGTGCAGCACCACCTCGGCGTACGGGCCGAGCAGCAGGGCCACGGCGCGGCAGACCGGGGACCACGTCGCCACGCGTGGGTCGGGGTTTTCCACAGGCATGATCGGACAGTACGTCCGGGCCGGACGCTTCGTCCAGACCTTTTGCGCACCGGGCCCCGCCGAAGGATCTCGGCGGGGCCCGGTGCGGCTGCCCGTGCGCGGCGGGCGCTACTTGCAGGTGATCAGCAGCCCCAGGATCGCGGAGCAGCTGCGGGTGGCCCGGCTGGTGGCGGGCGACGGGTCGGCGGGCGCGCCGGCGGTGCGGGCCACAGTGACGTCCCAGCTGCGGAGCAGCGAGAACAGGCCGACCCCGACCGAGAAGTGCCGGGTGGTGCTCGCGCCCTTGGCCAGTGGCGCGGTCAGCGCGCAGCTGAGCTTCCCGGCGGCGACGGTGCAGTCGCCGGAGGTCGTGGTCAGTCCGGCGGGCAGGTCGGCGGTGACGGTGGCCGCGGCGACCGGGTCGGGGCCCTGGCCGGTGAGGGTGACGGTGTAGTCGACCCGGCTGGAGAGCAGCCCGGCCACCGGGGTCGCGGTGAGCGCGACGCCCAGGTGGGCGGCGGGGGCGGTATAGGTGAAGCGGTCGGCGGCGACGGCCGCGCTGGTGCCGCCGGGCCCGGTGACCCGCACGTCCACGGGCCCGGTGACGGTGGTCGCGGGGGCGGTCGCGGTGCAGCTGGTCCGGGTGCAGCTGAACGAGGCCGCGGCGCCGGCCGCGCCGAAGGTCACGGCGGTGGCGCCGGCCAGGTCGGTGCCGGTGACGGTCACCGTGGTGCCGCCCGTCCCGGAGCCACCGTTGGGGCTGATCGCGGTCACGTCCGGCACCGGCAGCGGGAAGTCCACCACGTCGACGGAGTTGCCGGTGAAGTCGGCGAGGTAGCCGCGCCGCCCGTCGGCGGTCAGGGCCAGGCTGTACGGAGCGGCGCCCACCGGGACGGTCGCGGTGACCGTCCGGCTCGCGGTGTCCACCACGCTCAGGGTGCTGTCGGCGTAGTTGGAGACGTAGGCCGCCGCGCCGTCCGGGGAGAGGGTCACGGCGTAGGGGCCGGAGCCGACCGCGACGGTGCCGAGGACCGTGCCGGCCGCGGTGTCGATCACCGCGGCGGTGCCGTCGTCGCCGTCGGCGGCCCACAGCCGGGTGCCGTCCGGGCTGAGCGCGAGCCCGAAGGCTCCGTGGCCGACCGCGACGGTGCCGCTCACCGTGCCGCTCACGGTGTCGACCACGGTGACGGCCTTGTCCCCGGAGGCGGCGACGTACAGCCGCGCGCCGTCCGCGGAGACGGCCAGCCCGTGCGGTTCGGCGCCGACCGGCACGGTCGCGGTCACGGTGCCGGACGACGTGTCCAGCACGCTCACCGTGTTGGCGGCGGCGTTGCTCACGTAGGCCCGGGAGCCGTCCGGCGCGAGGGCGAGGCCCCAGGGCTGGGCGCCGACCGGGACGGTCGCGGTGACGGAATTGGTCGCGGTGTCCACGACGCTGACGGTGTTGTCCAGGTGGTGCGTCAGGTAGGCCCGGTGCCCGTCGCGCGACACGGCGACGGCGTAGGAGCCGCTCCCGGCGGTGAAGGTGCCGGACACGGTGTTGGTCGCGGTGTCCAGCACGCTGACGGCGCCGCCGCTCTGGCTGGTCACGTAGGCGTGGCCGCCGTCCGGCGTCAGCGCGACGCCCGCCGGGTAGGGCGCCACCGCCACGTGCGCGGCGACGGCCGGCGGCGGCGTGACGGCCTCGGCCGTCGCGGGCAGCGACAGCAGTGCGGCCGTGGTCGCGACTGTCGCGGCCACGGCCGTCCGGGCACGGAATGCGCGGGGTATGCGGGGTGCACGGGATGTGCGGAGTGTTCTCATGGATCTCTCCAGCCGCTCGGCACGTACGGGTGGTGCGGATGTGGTGGTGTTCGGAGCAGGGGGAAGCGTAGGAGCCTCTCTGACTTTCCGTCAGGGAGTGACTGCTAATGTCGCCAAATGTTCAGATCCGATCGCAGCGCGACACAGCCAGGCCCGGCATCCGCCTCCCCGAGGGCAACGTGACCACGGTCTCGGTCGGAGTCGTGCAGAAAATTGGAGTTGGAGAGTCGTATTCGGTAGCGTTCCGAACGTGAGGCTGACCAAGAGCACCGACATCGCCCTGCGGATCGCCATGCGACTGGCCGTCCTGGGCGAGGGCGACAACCCGACCACCCGCGAGGTGGCCGAGTCGGTCGGTGTGCCGTACACCCACGCGGCGAAGGTGGTCAGCCGGCTGCAGCACCTGGGGGTGGTGGAGGCCCGGCGCGGTCGCGGCGGCGGGCTGATGCTCACCTTCGCCGGGCGCACCGGCTCGCTCGGACTGCTGCTGCGGGAGCTGGAGGGGGTCGGCGACGTGGTCGGCTGCGAGGACGACCCGCCGTGCCCGCTGCGGGCCGCGTGCCGGCTGCGCGGGGCGCTGCGGAACGCCCAGGAGGCGTTCTTCGCGGCGCTCGACCACCTCTCCGTCGCCGACCTGGTGGCCTCCCCCACCGGACCGGTCCTGCTCAGCCTCACCACCGGACCCCCTGACACCGCCGGACCCACCGGCTGATCAGCCCACCCGGGGCCGCGCACCTCTTTGCGGCCTTTAATGCGAATCTCAGATACCAATAAGGAGTCGTCTGATGCTGTCCGCGAAGTCCGCCGAGGTCATCGAGGCCACCCTGCCCGTCGTGGGCGCCGCCATCGGGGACATCACCCCGCGCTTCTACGACCGGATGTTCGCCGCGCACCCGGAGCTGCTGCGCGACCTCTTCAACCGGGGCAACCAGGCCAACGGCAGCCAGCGCGAGGCCCTGGCCGGCTCGATAGCCGCCTTCGCCACCGCCCTGATCGCCAACCCGGACCAGCGGCCGGACGCGATGCTCGCCCGCATCGCCCACAAGCACGTCTCCGTCGGCATCGCCGACGACCAGTACAAGATCGTCCACGAGCACCTGTTCGCCGCCATCGTCGAGGTGCTCGGCGAGGCCGTCACCCCCGAGGTCGCCGCCGCCTGGGACGAGGTCTACTGGCTGATGGCCAACGCGCTGATCGCCGTCGAGGACCGGCTGCGCGCCGAGGCCGCCGCCGGCGGCGACCCGGCCGACCTGTGGCGCCCCTGCACCGTGGTCGCCCGCGTCCAGGAGACCGAGGCCGTCACCACCTACCTGGTCCGCCCGACCGACGGCCGTCCGGTGCCGGCCTTCCGCCCCGGCCAGTACGTCTCCGTACGCACCGAACTGGCCGACGGCGCCCACCAGATCCGCCAGTACAGCCTCTCCGGCGGCGCCGACGGCGCGCTGCGCTTCAGCGTCAAGCGCGAGGACGGCGGCGAGGTCTCCGGCCACCTGCACGACCACCTGAAGGCCGGCGACCCGATCGACCTGGCGCCCCCGCTGGGCGACATCGCGCTGGCCGACGGCGACGGGCCGGTACTGCTCGCCTCCGCCGGCATCGGCAACACCCCGATGACCGCCATGCTCGACCACCTGGCCACCACCGGCTCCACCCGGCGGATCGTCTCCGTGCACGGCGACCGCGACCAGCTGAGCCACGCCTTCCGGGCCGAGCTGGCACGGCTCACCGGCACGCTGCCGAACGCCACCTCGCACGTCTTCTACGAGCAGCCGCTCGGCGAGTGGCCGGCCGAGCGCACCGGCCTGGTGGACCTCTCCAGCGTCGAGGTCCCGGCCGGCACCACCGCCTACCTGTGCGGCCCGCTCCCCTTCCTGCGCGCCGTCCGCGAGCAGCTGCTGACCGCGGGCGTCCCGGCGGCGGACATCCACTACGAGGTGTTCGGCCCGGACCTCTGGCTCGGTGCCTGAGGCCCCGAGGCCCCGAGGCCCCGAGGCCCTGAAGCCCGGCCCGGGGCCGAGGTCCCGGGCCGGGGTCCCCCCGCGGCACCGGTCCGCTCGGTACGATCACGAGCAACCCGGTGCCGTTCGGCTTCCGGCGCCCTCCGCACGTCCGTACACCGGTACGTCCGGCGGGAGTTCGGCAGAAGGGAGCCCGGATGCGGGTCGCGCTGTTCGCCACCTGCGTCAACGACGCGCTGTTCCCCGCCACCGCGGTGGCCACCGTCCGGCTGCTGGAACGGCTCGGCGTGACGGTGGACTTCCCCGCCGGGCAGACCTGCTGCGGTCAGCCGCAGTACAACACCGGCTACCGCAGGGCCTGCGAGCCGCTGGTCCGGCGGACCGCGAAGGCCTTCGCCGGGTACGACCACGTGGTGACGCCCTCCGGCTCCTGCGTGGCGATGGTCCGGGACAACTACCCTCGGATCGGCGCCCGGGCCGCCGCCGAGGGCCGGGGCACCGAACTCGCCGACCTGGCCACCGGCCTGGTGCCCCGGGTGGTCGAACTGACCGAGTTCCTCACCGACGTGCTCGGCGTCGAGGACGTCGGCGCGTACTTCCCGCACACCGTCACCTACCACCCGTCCTGCCACGGCCTGCGCCTGCTCGGCCTCGGAGAGCGCCCGCGCCGGCTGCTCGGCGCCGTCGAGGGCCTGGAACTGGTCGAGCTGCCCGGGGCCGAGGAGTGCTGCGGTTTCGGCGGCACCTTCGCGGTCAAGAACGCGGCGGTCTCGGCGGCCATGGCCGAGGACAAGCTCGCCAACGCGCTCGGCACCGGCGCCCGGGTTCTTTGCGGCGCCGACAACTCCTGCCTGCTGCACCTCGGCGGCACCCTGCGCCGCACCGGGGCGCCCCTGCGACCGCTGCACCTGGCGGAGATCCTGGCCAGTACCGAGGAGCACCCCTGGAG
Organism: Kitasatospora sp. NPDC054795; assembly: GCF_053611565.1. Lineage (NCBI taxonomy): Bacteria > Bacillati > Actinomycetota > Actinomycetes > Kitasatosporales > Streptomycetaceae > Kitasatospora > Kitasatospora sp. NPDC054795. The sequence goes on along the minus strand of NZ_JBSHAP010000012.1, from coordinate 88,424 downwards.
GCCGTCCGCATGAGCGCGCGCAGCGAGCGGACCGGGAACCCGGCCGGCACCTACCTCGGCATGCCCGCCTTCCCGCAGGCCGCCGCCGGGGCCGTACGGGACGAGGGGCTGCGCGCCAACCTCCGGCACGCCACCCGCACCATCCGGGACAAGCGGGCCCGGGCCGTCGCCGAACTCGCCGACTGGGCGGAGCTGCGCGCCGCCGGGAAGGCGATCAAGGACCACACGCTGCGCCACCTCGACCGCTACCTGGTCCAGTTGGAGGAGACCGTCACGGCGGCCGGCGGCACCGTGCACTGGGCCGCCGACGCCGAGGAGGCCAACCGGATCGTCGCCGGGCTGGTCCGGGCCACCGGACGGACGGAGGTGGTCAAGGTCAAGTCGATGGCCACCCAGGAGATCGAGCTCAACGAGGCGCTGGCGGCCGAGGGGATCACCGCCTACGAGACCGATCTCGCCGAACTGATCGTGCAGTTGGGCGACGACCGGCCCTCGCACATCCTGGTGCCGGCGATCCACCGCAACCGGGCCGAGATCCGGGAGATCTTCGCCGACCGGATGGCCTCCTGGGGCCGCCCGGCGCCCACGGGCCTCACCGACTCCCCCGCCGAACTCGCCGAGGCCGCCCGGCTGCACCTGCGGGAGAAGTTCCTGCGCGCCGAAGTCGCCGTCTCCGGCGCCAACTTCATGGTCGCCGAGACCGGCACCCTGGTGGTGGTCGAGTCCGAGGGCAACGGCCGGATGTGCCTCACCCTGCCGCGGACCCTGATCTCCGTGGTCGGCATCGAGAAGGTCGTGCCGACCTGGCGGGACCTGGAGGTCTTCCTCCAGCTGCTCCCCCGCTCCTCCACCGCCGAGCGGATGAACCCGTACACCTCGCTGTGGACCGGGACGACCGAGGGCGACGGCCCGTCCGAGTTCCACCTGGTGCTGCTGGACAACGGCCGCACCGCCGCGCTCGCCGACCCGGTCGGCCGCCAGGCGCTGCGCTGCATCCGCTGCTCGGCCTGCCTCAACGTCTGCCCGGTGTACGAGCGGGCCGGCGGACACGCCTACGGCTCGGTCTACCCGGGGCCGATCGGTGCCGTCCTGACACCCCAACTGCGCGGCACCGCGAGCGCGGTGGACGCCTCGCTGCCGTACGCCTCCTCGCTCTGCGGGGCCTGCTACGAGGTCTGCCCGGTGGCGATCGACATCCCCGAGGTGCTGGTGCACCTGCGCGAGCGGGTCGTCGAGCAGGGCGGACACCCCCTGGAGCGGGCGGCGATGGCGGCGGCCGGCTTCGTGCTGGACCACCCCGCGGCGCTCACCGCCGCCGAGCGACTGGCCGGGCGCACCCGCGCACTGCACCCGCGCCGGCTGCCCGGGCCCGGGCGGGCCTGGACCGACAGCCGGGACCTGCCGGAGGTGCCCGCCGAACCGTTCCGCGACTGGTGGCGGAGGAACCGCACATGACCGCACCCGACCGCACGCGATCCGGCAGCCCTTCCGGCTCGCGGGAGTTGATCCTCGGCCGGATCCGGGCCGCGCTCGGCGACACCGCCGGGATGGCCGAACAGCCGCCGCCCCGCGACTACCTGACGGCGCACGTGCCGACGGACGACCCGGCGGCGCTGCTCGACCTGCTGCACCGCAACCTGGCCGACTACCGGGCCCTGGTGCACCGCTGCCGCGAGGACGAACTGCCGCGGCTGATCGCCCGGTTGCTGGTCGGGCGGGGCAGCCGGACGGTCGTGGTGCCGGCCGGTCTGCCGCCCGGCTGGCTCGCCACCGCCGAGGCCGAGGGGGTCACGCTCCTCCCGGACGACGGGACGCCCACCGCCGCCCGGCTGGACTCCGCGGACAGCGTGGTGACCGGCTGCGCGCTGGCCGTCGCCGAGACCGGGACGATCGTGCTGGACGCCGGTCCGGGTCAGGGCCGGCGGCTGCTCTCGCTCGTCCCCGACCACCACGTCTGCGTGGTGCGGGCGCCGGAGCAGGTCGTCGCCTCGGTGCCGCTCGCCCTGCCGCGGCTCGATCCGGTGCGCCCGCAGACCTGGATCTCGGGGCCGTCCGCCACCAGCGACATCGAACTGGACCGGGTGGAGGGGGTGCACGGGCCGCGCACCCTGGAGGTGCTGCTGGTCACGGCGGCGGAACGGGACGCCGGGTAGGGCGGGTCACCGCGGCCTGAGCTCCAGGGTGCAGCACTTCGCCCCGCCGCCGCCCTTCAGCAGCTCCGAGACGTCCACCGGGACCGGCTGGTAGCCGTGTTCGGCCAGACGGCCGGCCAGGTTCTTGGCCGCCTCCGGCAGCAGCACCCGGCGGCCGTCCGAGACCGCGTTGAGCCCGAACACCTCGGCGTCGGCCCGGTCGGCGAGGACCGCGTCCGGGTACAGCGCGCGCAGCACCGAGCGGCTGTCGGCGTCGAACGCCTCCGGGTAGTACATGACGTGGTCGTCGGCGAGCACCGCCAGCGCGGTGTCCAGGTGGTAGAAGCGCGGGTCGACCAGGGTCAGGCTGACCACCGGGACGCCGAACAGCTCCCCGGCCTCGGCGTGCGCGGCGCGCGAGGTGCGGAAGCCCGTCCCGGCGAGCACCCGGCGGCCCACCACCAGGTGGTCGCCCTCGCCCTCGTTGACGTGCCCGGCCCGGCGCACCTCGCGGTAGCCGTGCTCGCGGAACCAGGCCAGGTAGGCCTCCGACTCGGCGGCCCGCTCCGGGTGGCGGAAGGTGGCGACCAGGGCCCGGCCGTCCAGCACGGTGGCACCGTTGGCGGCGTACACCATGTCGGGCAGGCCGGGCACCGGGTCGATCAGCTCGACGGTGTGGCCGAGCCGGCGGTACGTCCAGTAGAGCCGCTCCCACTGGCGCAGGGCGAGCGCGGTGTCGGTGGGCTGGGACGGGTCCATCCACGGGTTGATCGCGTAGTCCACGGTGAAGTGCGTCGGCCGGCACATCAGGTAGCGCCGCGGCCGGGCCTGGCGCTCCGGTGTCTGCGTGAGCATGACTCAACCATCCTTGGATCGCGGGGAGTTCGTCGCACGGAGTTCGGGGTTCGCGAGGCCGAACACCTTCGTTCCCAAGGCGGCTGCCCCGGCGGAACCGTTCGCACACCCGGGCGGGCGCTCCCGGCGGTCGCACGCCCCCGCGCACCCGGCGCAGGCACCGGCGCACCGGCCCTCCGGCGCCCGCGGGCGGGCCGCGCCGCCCGTGCACCCCGGCCGCCCCGACGGACCGCCCTGCCCGTGGACCCCGGCCGCCCCGACGGACCGCCCTGCCCGTGGATCCCGGCTACCAGCGGACCGCGCCGAAGTCCACCGGCCCGGGCCGTAGCTCCCGGCACCGCTTCGCCAGCGCCCGCAGCCGGCGGTCCGCCTCCTCTGCGGACATCCGGCGCCGCCCGCCGTGGCCGGGCAGCAGCCACTCGAAGCGCAGTACGCCGAGGCCGCGCCGCAGCGAGGCGGCGAGCTCCTCGATCGAGTACCAGGTCACCGACTCCGCCACCTCGATGTCCCCGGTGGTGCGGGACCAGTACAGGCTGTCGCCGCTGAAGCAGTACCGCTGGTCCGCGAGGTAGAGCACGCTGCCCCGGGTGTGGCCGGGGAACGGGTGGGCGACCAGGCCGGGCGAGACCTCCGTCGGCCCGGTGCCGCGCAGCACCCGGTCGGCGTCGGGGGCGGCCTCCAGGTCGCCCTCGTGGATCCAGAGCCGGGCCCCGAGGCGGTCGGCGTACGCCCGGCCGTGCGCGGCGTGGTCGCGGTGGGTGAGCAGGACGTCGGTGACCGGGCCGAGCGCGGCGTACCGGGCGGCCAGGGCCTCGCTGTAGCGCGGCGTGTCGACCATCACCCAGCCGGTCGGGCGGCGGCAGAGGTAGGAGTTGGCGCCCGCGATGCGGCGGGAGTTGTGGCCGAGCAGCAGCAGGTCGTCGGCGAGGGCCAGCGGGAAAGGGTCCTCGGCCGGGTCCAGCGGCCCGGTGCCGGGGCGGATGGAGCGGGTCGGGCAGGCGTGGGCGGTGGCGAGCAGCTGTCGGCGCTCGGCCGCGTCGCGCGGCTGGCGGACCAGCTCGGAGCGGCCGTCGTGCTCGCGGACCAGGCCGGGCGCGAGCTGCCGGGCGGCGTCGCAGTTGGTGCAGCGGTCGTCGATGGACCAGTTCTCGGGCGGGCCGGGGCGCGGGTCGGTGGTCATGGATGCCTTCCCCCAGGAGGACTGCGGCCGGAGCCGGCCGCTCCCTTCGAGCATCCGCCGGACGGGCCGGAAAGCGGAAGGGGGTGCCGATCTTGTGCTTTCCGGGGACCGGGTCTCTGCGGGCGGGAGCGCCCGGTGCGGGTACGTGGCCCATCTCACGTGCCGCCGGGGTCACCTACGGTGGCGTAGGTCACTTGATTAGGTGAACTATCTCTTTCATGCCGAATCTCCAGGAGACCCTTGACCTCGATTCGTACGCCGCCCTCGGGGACAGCTTCACCGAGGGTCTGAACGACCCCGGCATCGACGGCAGGTTCGCCGGCTGGGCCGACCGGCTCGCCGGAATCCTCGCCGACGGACGCCCGCCGGGCGACTTCCGCTACGCCAACCTCGCCGTGCGCGGCCGGCTGCTGGACCAGATCACCGCCGAGCAGGTGCCGCAGGTCCGCCGTCTCCAGCCCGACCTGGTCACCTTCTGCGCGGGCGGCAACGACATCCTCCGGCCGGGCAGCGACCCGGACGAGGTGGCCGGACGCTTCGAGGCCGCCGTCGTCCAGCTCACCGAGAACGCCGGGACGGTGCTCGTCTGCACCGGCTTCGACACCAAGGACGTGCCGCTGCTGAAGCACCTGCGCGGCAAGATCGCCACCTACAACGGACACGTGCGCGCCGTCGCCGACCGCAACGGCTGCCAGGTGGCCGACCTGTGGTCGCTGCGCGCGGTGCAGGACCGCCGCGCGTGGAGCGAGGACCGCCTGCACCTGTCCCCCGAGGGCCACCAGCGGGTCGCCCTGCTGGCCGCCCGCTCGCTGGGCCTGCGCACCGCGCAGGACCCGGAGGCCCCGTGGCCGGACGCCCGCGTGCTCACCCCCGCCGACCAGCGGCGGGAGAACATCCAGTGGGCCCGCGAGCACCTGCTGCCCTGGGTCGGCCGGCGCCTGCGCGGCGAGTCCTCGGGCGACCACGTCGAGCCCAAGCGGCCGGAGCTGCTTCCGCTCTGACGGTCCGTCGGCTCACTCCGCCGGACGGCTCCACCGAACGGCTCCGCCGGCCGCTGCGACTCGGGAGGTCCGCAGCAGCCGGTGGAGCGCTCCGGCACAGCCCGCGCCGACCAGGTACCAGAACAGGTCCGGCGGGTTGAAGGTCGAGCCCAGCACCAGCCGGGCCAGGACGCTGTGCCGCCCCCAGGCGTCCGGCAGGCCGGTGAGCTGGAACAGCTCCACGGCCCAGCTCAGCGCGGCGGCCAGGACGGCGGCCCGGCCGGGGCGCAGCCCCGGCGCGGCCAGCACGAGCAGGGCGTACAGCAGGACGGTGTAGAGCGCGTCCCCGGCGTCCTTGGCGAGGTCCCCGCCCAGCGCCGCCCGCACCCCCAGCCCGGCCGCCACGGTCAGCGCGGCGGCGGCTCCTGCCGCCAGGCGCACCCGAAGGCCCTTCCCCCCAAGATCGTTCATTCGCCCCACGCTACCCCGCGCCGCACGCGCTCCGCCCCGGCCTCCCACCGCCCCCGGAACCCACACGCGCTGCTCCTCGCCCGATTCCGACCCGCGCCACCTGCGCCCCGCAACCGGACCCCCTTCCCCCGGAACCACCGCGCGACGCCGCACGTCACTCCCCCCGACAAACGTCCGCGCAGGTCGCGGGCGGGATGAGGACCGGAAGGGACGGGCGGGACAAGTGGCGCACGCGGGTGGGGCCGAGGCGGCCGAGGATCGGTCGGGGCCGACGGCGGGGCGGGACGAGCGGACCCGGCGCGGGTTCGCGGTGGCCGGGTTCGCCCCGGCGCAGGACGGGAGGGCGCGGGAGCGCGGCAAGGAGCTGCGGGCGAGGGTGCCCCGGGAGCGGCACGCGGAGTTCGCGCCCGCGCCCGACCGGCCGACCGCCGTCTCCGCGCTGGAGACCTCCAACACGGGCCGAATAGCCCGGCTGGTACCGATCCGGGTCGGCCGGATGGCCGCGAGCCCGTTCGCGTTCCTGCGCGGGTCGGCCGGGCTGATGGCCGCCGACCTCGCGGGCACCCCGGTCACCGGGGTCGGCGCGCAGCTCTGCGGGGACGCGCACGCCGCCAACTTCGGCCTGTACGGCGACGCCCGCGGCCAGATCGTGCTGGACATCAACGACTTCGACGAGACCGTTCCCGGCCCCTGGGAGTGGGACCTCAAGCGGCTGGCCGCCAGCCTGGTGCTGGCCGCCCGCGAGGCCGGGGCGAGCGAGAGCACCGCGCGCGGGGCCGCCCAGCACGCGGCCGGCTCCTACCGCCGGACGGTGCGCACGCTCGCCAAACTCCCCGGGCTGGACGCCTGGAACGCCATCGCGGACGAGCAGCTGGTCTCCTTCGCCGAGGCGCACGACCTCGCCGAGGTGCTGCGCAAGGTCGGCGCGAAGGCGCTCGGCAACACCAGCGCGCGGTTCGCCGCCCGCAGCACCGCCCGCACCGCGGACGGCGGTTGGCGCTTCACGGCCGCTCCCCCGGTGCTCACCGAGGTGACCGACGCGACCGCCCGCGCCGTCGCGCACGCCCTCGGCCCGTACGTCGAGACGGTGCCGGCCGAGGTGCGCACCCTGCTGTCCCGCTACCGGGTGCAGGACGTGGCGTTCCGGGTGGTGGGCACCGGCAGCGTGGGCACCCGCTCGTACGTGGTGCTGCTCACCGACCACCGGGACCAGCCGCTGGTGCTGCAGGTGAAGGAGGCGCGTCCCTCCGCGCTGCTGCCGTACCTGCCGGCCGGGCCGCGGTCCGTGCCGGACGGGCACGAGGGCCGCCGGGTGGTGCTCGGGCAGAAGCACATGCAGGTGGTCAGCGACACCCTGCTGGGCTGGGCCACGGTCGACGGACTCCCCTACCAGGTGCGGCAGTTCCGCAACCGCAAGGGCAGCGTCGACCCGGCCGCCCTGCAGCCGTCCCAGCTGGACGACTACGCCCGGATCACCGGCGCCCTGCTGGCCCGGGCGCACTCCCACACCGCCGACCCGGGCCTGCTGGCCGGGTACTGCGGCAAGGGCGAGACCCTGGACGAGGCGGTCGCCGCCTTCGCGGTCGCCTACGCGGACCGCACCGAGGCCGACCACGCCGACCTGCTGACGGCGGTGCGCAACGGGCGGCTGCCCGTCGAGCACGGCGTCTGACCCACCCGGCCGCGGCCCCGCTCAGCGGGCCGGCGGCTCACCGGGCCTGTGGCTCAGCGGGCCGGCGGCTCACCGGGCCTGTGGCTCAGCGGGCCGGCGGCTCAGCAGGCCGGCGGCTCAGCAGGCCGGCGGCTCACCGGCCCTGCGGCTCAGCGGGCCAGGAACGGCGCCACCGCGGCGACGAACTCGGCGGGCCGGGCACCGTGCACCAGGTGCCCGGCCTCGACGGTGACCAGGCGGCAGTCCGGGATCAGCCGGGCGAGTTCGGCGATCCGCTCCTGCGGGATGTGGCTGGCCGGGCCGCCGGCCACCGCCAGGGTGCGGGCCGTGATCCTCGCCAGCCCCGCCCGCCAGGCCGGGTCGGGGTCGTCCAGCTGGGCCCTGACCGCCCGGACCATCGCCCAGTCGAAGTGCACGTCCGGGTCCGGATCCTCGGGCAGCGCGCTCGCCGGGCGCGGGTACAGCGCGGGGATGTCCTCCAGGACCAGCCGGTCGATCCGCTCCGGCGCGGCCTGGGCGAGCAGGTAGGCGACGGCGCCGCCCATCGAGTGGCCGACCAGGTCGACGCGGGCGAGTCCGAGGGCGTCGAGGAAGGCCAGCACGTCGTCCCGCATCGCCTCCAGCGAGTAGGCGGCGGTGCGGGAGCTGCCGCCGTGGCCGCGCAGGTCGAGCGCGTACACGTGGTGGCCGGGGGCGAGCCCGGGCAGGACGGGCGCCCAGTCGGCGGCGCGTTCGCCGAGGGCGTGCAGCAGGACGAGGGGAGGGCCGCCGGGGCGTCCGCTCTCCCGGTAGGCGAGCGTCACCCCGGGCAGGTCCACAGTCAGGTTCCGTACGGCGTCGATCATGCCCGCCACGGTACGCACGGACCACCGGCTAGCGGACCGGCGTTCGCCCTCGGCGGATCGCGACCGGCTCGCCCCCGCGCTGCTCCCGGGCCGCGGCGCGGCCGGCGAACACCGAGGCCAGGACGGCGAGACCGGCCACCGCGGCGCACACCGTGCTCGCCGTCAGGAAGGCCGAGCGGTGCCCGCCACCGCCGGCGGTCTCCCGCAGGTAGACCCCGGACAGGGCCGAGATCGCGACGGCCGCCGCGATCCGCTGCGCCATCTGCAGGATCGCCCCGCTCACCCCGGCCGCCTCGGCGGGCGCGTGGCGCAGCACGAACGCCTGGTTGGTGGAGCCCATCAGTCCGACCGAGGCGCCGCCGAGCAGTTGCAGCAGCGCCAGCAGCCAGGGCAGGACGGCGGCGGGCGCCCAGTGTGCGAGCAGCCCGCTGAGCAGCATGGCGAGCGCCGAGCCGACCATCCCGGCGGTGACGGTGCGCCGCCCGTAGCGCTGGACGAACCGCCAGGCGAGCGCGGAGGCCGTGCCCATGGCCACGGCGGAGGGCAGCGCGACCAGCGCGGCGCCCATCGGGGACAGGCCGAGGCCGTCCTGCAGGAACATGGTCAGGACCAGCGAGGCCGCGAGCGAGGAGCCGAACTGGGCCATCGCGGTGGCCGTCCCGAGCGCGTACGGCGCGGAGCGGGTGAGGGCCGGGTGGATCAGCGGCCGGCCGCCGGCCCGGGCGTAGCGGCGCTGCCACCAGGCGAGCGCGCCGAGCAGCAGCAGGGCGGTGGCCGCGAAGGCGAGCCAGCCGGTCCAGCCGGGCGGCCGGACGAAGGGCAGCATCAGGGCGAGGGTGAGCGCCCCGACCAGCAGCAGGCCGAGGAGGTCGAGGTTGGCGCCGCGCGCGCTGGGGCGGGGCTTCGGCAGGTGGCGGGCGGCCAGGGCGACGGTGGCCAGGCCGAAGGGGACGTTGAGCAGGAAGGTCAGCCGCCAGCCGTTCTCGGGGCCGGCCAGGGCCAGCACGGCGCCGCCGATCGGCGGGCCGAGCGCGAAGGCGAGGCCGCCGGTGACGGCGTACATGCCGAGGGCGCGGGCCCGCAGCTGGCCGTCGAAGACGTCCTGGAGGGTGCCGATCATCTGGGAGTTGACCAGGCCGGCGCCCGCGCCCTGGAGCAGCCGGGCGGCGATCAGCACCCCGGGCTCGGTGGCGGTCGCGGAGACCAGGCTGACCAGGGTGAACAGGGCGAGGCCGGTGACGAAGAACCACTTGCGGCCCTTGACGTCGCCCAGCCGCCCGCCGGGGATCAGCGCGAGGCCGAAGGCCAGCGAGTAGCCGGCGACGATCCACTGGAGGTCGGCGGGCCCGGCGTGCAGGCTCTCGCGCAGGGCGGGGATGGAGGTGTTGAGGACGGACTGGTCGAGCAGCGTGGTGAAGCCGCCCGCGACGCAGACCAGCAGGATGCGGCGCCCGGCGGCGTCGAAGCGCTCCTTGGGGCTTCCGGATCCTCCGGGCTTCCTGCTGTCCTCGGGCTCCCTGCTGTCCTCGGGCTTCCCGGGCTCCCCGGCTATCGGGTCGGCGGCGGCGCTCACGGCTCGACCACCACCAGCGCGTACCGGGCCTCGTCCGGGCCGAGGCTGCGGAAGCGGCTGGTGACGCCGACGTAGCGCAGGCAGTCGCCGGGGCCGAGCGGCTGCGGCTCGCCGTCCACGGTCAGCTCCAGGTTCCCCTCGAACAGCCACAGGTGGTGCTCCCGGCCGGGCGTACAGGCGCGGTCGTACGCGATGTCCGCGCCGGCCGGCAGCCGGCCCTCGATGATCTCCGCCCGCAGCGAGCCGTGCGGCGGCGAGACCGACCGGCGGACGAACCCGGTCGTCCCGTCCCGCCAGACCTGCTGTTCCCCGGCCCGCACCAGCCGGGCCGGGCCGGACTCCACCTCGGCGAGCAGCCGCGACATGGTCCGCCCGTACACGGCGCACAGCCGACCGAGCAGCGCGGCCGTCGGACTGACCTCCGCCCGTTCCACCCGGGACAGCGTCGAGCGGCTGACGTCCGCCAGCCGCGCCAACTCCTCCAGGGTCCATCCGCGTTCGAGCCTCAGCTCGGCGAGCCGTTGCGCCAGCCGCTCGTCGGCGGCCGTGTCAATTCCCATATTCGCGATGCTATCCCGGATCTGAGATCATCTCACCGGCTCCGGGCCCACGACTCCGGCCGGCCGGCGCAGCCAGGACGGCGGGCAGGGGGCGGGGCGGGCGGCGAGTGGCGGGTGTCGGGCGGCGCACCCCGGGGAGGTGCGTCCGTCACCTCCGCCCGGACTCCGGGGCTTGACGAGGCCTCGGCCCGAACGGGGCGCCGATCATATGATGTGCGGCGGATCGTGGCCGGTCGGCGGCCCGTGAAGCAAGGGGGAGCAGCGTGTTCGGCATCATCAGACCGTGCAGGCACCGATTGTCGGAGCGCCTGCAGACTTCCTGGATGGCCCACCTGTGCGGGCTCTGCCTCGCACTGCGGGACGACCACGGGCAGCTGGCGCGAACGGCGACCAACTACGACGGTCTGATCATCTCCGTGCTGGTCGAGGCTCAGGCCGCCCGGGAGGACTCCTCCTGGCGCCGCACCGCCGGGCCCTGCCCGCTGCGCGGCATGCGGACCGCCTCCGTCGCCAAGGGCGAGGGCGCCCGGCTCGCCGCCGCCGTCTCGCTGGCACTCGCCTCGGTCAAGATCCGCGACCACGTCGAGGACCGCGACGGCGTCTTCGCCCGCCGCCCGGTCGCGGCCGGAGCCCGTGCCGTCACCCGGCGCTGGGACCGGCAGAGCGCGGGCAGCGCCTCCACGGTCGGCTTCGACACCGCGGTGCTGCTCGACGCGGCCTCCCGGCAGGGCGAGTTGGAGCGCTCACTGCGGCCCGGCGGGTCCGTCCTGCTGGTCACCGAGCCCACCGAGACCGCCACCTCGGCCGCCTTCGCGCACACCGCCGTGATCGCCGGGCGCCCCGGCAACGCCGCCCCGCTCGCCGAGGCCGGACGGCTGTTCGGCCGGCTCGCCCACCTCCTCGACGCCACCGAGGACCAGGCCGCCGACGCGGCCTCGGGCGCCTGGAACCCGCTGACCGCCACCGGCACCGACCGCGCCGAGGCCGAACGGCTCTGCCGTGACGCCGTCCACGGCATCCGGCTCGCGCTGCGCGAGGTCGAACTCGCCGACCGCACCCTCGTGCACGTGCTGCTCGCGCACGAGACCGAGCGGGCGGTGGAGCGGGTCTTCGGACCGGCCCGGCACGGGGCGGCCTGCCGCCGCCCGGACGCGGCGGGCACCGCCACCGGCGAGCACCCGCACCAGGCGCCGCCGCAGCAGACGCCGCCCGGCCAGGCGCCGATCCCGCCGTGGGTGCCGCAGGGCCCGGGGTTCACCCCGCCCGGCCAGAAGCCGCCGAACCCGCGCAACCTGCTCGCCGGGTGCGCGATGTGGGCGCTGATGGCCTGCACCTGCCAGCTGCTCTGCTGCGACCACGAGGACCCGTTCAGCCGCGAGCGCCGCGAGGGCTTCTGCGTGCGGAACGACTGCGAGTGCGGTGACTGCAGCGGCTGCGGCGACTGCTGCCAGTGCTGCGACGGGGACTGCTGCGACGGGTGCGACTGCTGCTCGTGCGACTGCGGCTGCAGCTGACCGGTCAGTCCCTCCGGTCGGCGCCGCCCTCCCGCTCCCGACCGCCCACCACCAGCCCGGGGTGCCCCCGCAGCACCCCGGGCCGGTCCGCGTTCCGCTCCTGCCCGGCCTCCCCGCGCCGCCAGAGCGGCAGGACGGCCACCGGCAGCACCGCCACCGGACCCGGACCCGGCCCGGCGCGCTCGGGCGGCTCGACGCACTCAGGCATCGCGCCCCGCCGCCTTCCGGTCCACCACCAGCGAGTCCTCCAGCCGCGCCAACAACCGCCGGAACCGCTCGGTGTCCTGCTCCGTCATCCGCCCCTCGGGCGACGCCCCCGGCCGCTCGGCCGCTCTCTCGTCCATGCGCCCGAGGCTAGGCGGTGGCGATCAATGGGCGATAAACGCGCGTTCGGGCGAAAAGCACTCGCCCGGTGCGGTTCGGCCGGGAACGGTCGCCCCTCATGGCGCCCCCTCCGCACCGCCGGCACCATCGGCACCACCCGAGGCCGCCCGAGGCCGCCCGGCAACGACGGCCCGCACGCGGCGTTCGCCACGGGCGACGGGGCGCGCTCGCCCCCCCGGCCCCGGCCCCCTCCCCCGACTACCGCCCCGGGGTCGCGGCCAGCAGCAGCCGGGCGGCCTCCCTCGCGTCGGCGGCGGCCGTCGGATCGCCGTGGACGGCCGCGCTGGTGATCGCCCCCTCGGCCAGCAGGGTCAGGTGGACGGCCGTGGCGGACGGGGCTCCGGCGGCCTGGGCCAGGCCCGCGAGGTAGCTCCCGAACTCCGCCTTGTGGTGCCGGGCGGCGGCCACCACCGCGGGGCTGACGGCGCCCAGTTCGCCGAGCGAGTTGACGAAGGCGCAGCCCCGGAAACCGGGTTCGGCGAACCACCGGCCGAGCCAGTCGTAGACCGCGAGCAGCTGCTCCCGCGGGTCGCCGCCGGTGCGCGAGACGTACTCGGCGAGGCTCGCCCGCCAACGGCCGTCGCGGCGCAGCAGGTAGGCCTCGACGAGCTCGCCCTTGGACGGGAAGTGCTGGTAGACGCGGCGCATGGTCATGCCGGAGGCGGCCCGGACGGCGTCCATGCCGACCGCCTGGATGCCCTGCCCGTAGAACAGCTCCTCGGCCGCGTCGAGGATCCGGGTCCGCGGGTCTTCCTGCTCCATCTGCCGCGCCCTTTGCGTGAGAACGATGATTCTCCTATCGTATCCACCAGAGTGAGAACGATCGTTCTCACCAGCGGAACGCCCATTCCGAGGAGCATCCATGCCCGAGACCGGCACCGAGCAGCGCCCGCCCCTGCCCCCGTTCACCGAGGAGACCGCCCGCCGGAAGGTCCGGGCCGCCGAGGACGCCTGGAACACCCGCGACCCCCGGCGGGTCGCCCTCGCCTACACCCCGGACAGCCGCTGGCGCAACCGCTCCGAGTTCCTCGCCGGCCGCGAGCGGATCGCCGACTTCCTCACCCGCAAGTGGCGGCGCGAGCTCGACTACCGCCTGGTCAAGGAACTCTGGGCGTACGACGGCGACCGCATCGCGGTCCGCTTCGCGTACGAGTGGCACGACGGCGACGGCCACTGGTACCGCTCCTACGGCAACGAGAACTGGGAGTTCGACCGCGACGGCCTGATGGCCCGTCGGCACGCCTCCATCAACGACCTGCCGATCACCGCCGAGGAGCGCCTGTTCCACTGGCCGCTCGGCCGCCGCCCGGACGACCACCCGGGCCTCACCGAACTCGGCCTCTAACCGCCCCCGCCACCGGATCGCCGCAGACCGGCAACACCTGGGCCAACGCGGGCGGCCACCGGGGCGAGATCGTCTACGCCAACACCCCGACCAGCGAGGTGTACCTGTACGACGACTACATCCGCCCGGCGACCCGGGACCTGGGCAAGGGCTCGCAGCCGGCCCTCGCCCCGGACGGCGAGCACCTCGTCCTCGTCCGCCCGGTGGACGGGCACGACCACCTGTTCACCCGCTCCACCCAGATCGACCGGACGGCCGAGAAGGACCTCACCCCGTCGGCCACCACCGACTGCACCCAGCCCGCCTGGTCCCCCGACGGCAGGACCATCGCGGTCCGCACCCCGGACGGCATCAGCACCCTGCCCGCCGACGGCTCTGCCGCGCCGACCCAGGTCTCCACCGTCAAGGGCCTGCCCTCCTAACGGCCCTGATGCCGGCTCAGGAAGAGCGGCGGCCACCGGTACAGGACCGAGACGCCGTTACCGGAACCTGATCGTTTCGACGGCCGGCCGAGACCCGATCCACACGGGAGCCTGACGTCCCGCGCCTACGGTGCCGTGCATGCCGAAGACACCCGGAACACCGACCGCCCGCCGCGCACTGCCCCGCGGGCTCGCCGCCGTGGGCGCCCTCCTGCTGAGTGCGACCACCGCGGCGGTGCTGCTGCCGAACACCGCCCTCGCCGCGGAGCGAGATACTGTCACGACGCACGCCGGCGCCACGACCGCGCAGGAACGCGGCCGGATCGACGCCTACTGGACACCGGACCGGATGAAGCTGGCGGGCGCCCTGGTCCCCGAGATCACGCCCCTGCCCGAGGACGACAACACGCCGAACGACCCGCGGCCGCTGCCCGCGGACACCCCGGACCCCGGGGCCGTGTGGACCCACGGCGGCGCGGTGGACCGGAGCGTCGGCCGGCTCTTCTTCACCTTCTCCGACGGCTACGACGGCAGTTGCACCGCGACCGTCGTCAACAGCGCCAACCGCAGCACCCTCCTCACGGCGGCGCACTGCCTGCGGGGCGTCGGGGCTCCCGCGACCGACGACACCTGGCGCCACAACCTCTACTTCGTGCCCGGCTACCGCAACGGGACCAAGCCGCTCGGCGGCTTCAGCATCAGGACCATGGCCACCTCCTCCCGCTGGGACGCCGATCCGGGCGGGACGACCTCGAACGACGTCGCCGTGGCCGGCTACGACGCCGGGGTCCTGGTGGCGAACCCCTCGACCGAGGGGCGGCGGGTCGCCGACATCACCGGTGCCCAGCGGATCGCGTTCACCCCGCCCACCGAGGGCGAGTTCGTCCACACCTTCGGCTATCCCAAGGACCGGCTGAACGACCCCTCCGCCGCATACTCCGGTTCGCGCATGATCCACTGCGCCGGACCGGCCCGCCCCGGCCCCAAGGCCCCGGTCCTGTGGGGCGAGTCCTGCGACATGTCGCACGGGGCCAGCGGCGGCCCCCACTTCGCCCGGTTCGACCCGGCCACCGGGGCCGGCACGCTCGTCGGCGTCACCACCACCTCCGAGGATCTCGCGGGCGGCACGGTCAACACGCTGTACGCCACCCGCCTCGGGGACAGCGCCCACCGGCTCTACGACTGGGCGCAGACCCGGGCGCTCTGACCCCCGGCCGCGCCCCGGCCCGGCCGGCAGCTCCGCCGGCCGGGCCATCGGGGCCGCACGGGCCATGAGAGCTACAGAGGCTTCGCCAACTCGGCGCGCAGCTCGGCCAGGTGCTCGTCGGCCGACTCGTGCGGCAGGAACTCGACCACGTCGAGGAAGCGGAACAGCACCCGGGTCCCGGTGACGGCGTACTCGTAGTCGCCGAACCCGACCACCGCGCCCGTGCCGCCGCGCGCCGCGCCCCGGACGGCGGCCGAGGTCAGCTCGTCCGCCGTGTCCCCGGTGCTCGCCCGCCGCCGGGCGTTGGGGCGCGCCAGGTACGGGCAGACCATGGCGGCGTAGAGCATGCAGGACCGGTGGCCGGGGTCCTCCATGGTGGGCGCGAGGTTGCGGTACGGCTGCCCGGCCGCGAGCGCCCCGACGATCGCCGCGCTCTCGGCGGCGCCGACCACCCGCCACACCGGTCCGCGCTCCATGAACCGCCCGCACACCGAGCACCGCCGCTCCAGCGCGCAGTCGGCGCTGCGCCCGTGGTCGGTCAGCGCGAACTGCGGGACGTCGCCCTGCCACGGCGTGATCGCCGGCACCGGGTAGCCCCGCCCGTCCCGGGGCCGCGCCCCCACGCCGTCCGGCACCGGCACACGTTCGAATCGCACGCCCCCATCGATACCAGGGACGGACGCCGCGGGTCGACCCCGGCCGCTGCCCCGGGGCCTACCGCTCGCCCTCCTGAGCGAGCATCACCTTCCGCAGCAGGTCCGCCAGCGTGCGCCGTTCCTCCTCGGAGAGCACTCCCAGCAGCCGCCGCTCCTCCCGGCCCACCACCTCCAGGGCCTCCTGCCAGGCGGCGCGTCCGGCCTCGGTCAGCACGATGTCGACCTTCCGGCGGTCCTCCGTGGACGGCGTGCGCAGGACGAAGCCGCGTCGTTCCAGGGTCTCCAGCCGGCCGGTGACCGAGGCGGGGGCGAGGTTGAGGTCGGCCCGGAGGTCGGAGGGGGCGGCGTGGCCGCCGCGGCCGGCGAGCACGTGCAGCGTGTCGAACTCGTGCTTGTGCAGGCCGTAGTCGGCGACGCCCTGTTCGCGGACCCGGCCGAGGTGGCGGGTGAGCCGCGACATCCGGGTGACGGAGGCCTCGATGTCCGGGTCGAGGCCGGGCAGCACCGGCTGCCAGCGGTCGAGGTGGCCGTCCGTCCAGTCCCGGGCCTCCGTCCGGTCGGACGTCTCCCTCCGGTCGCGGGCCTCCGTCCGGTCACGGCTGTCCGTCCGGTCGTGGGGCGCGGTGGGCTGCTCGGGAGGGTGCTCGGCCATGGGAGGAGTCTACAAACCGCAGCGGAAACAACGGCACCAAAATATTCGTTGCCAAAATTTCGGCACCGAAATACAGTGCGGCGCGTGACACGCCACCCCTTGAGCCTGAACGGCTTCCGCCTGCTCTTCATCGGCCGGACGCTCTCCACCCTCGGCGACGCCGCCGTCCCGGCCGCCCTGGCCATCGCCGTCACCCGCGCCACCGGCTCGGCCGGCGCACTCGGCCTCGTCCTGGGCTGCGCGATGGTGCCGAGACTGCTCCTGCTGCCGGTCGGCGGCGTGGTCGGGGACCGCTTCGACCCGCGTCTCGTCGCCCTCACCACCGACCTGGTCCGGGCCGCCGCCCAGCTGCTGGTCGGACTCGAACTGCTCGGCGGGGACCCGGACCTGGCGCACGTCGCGCTCGCCTCGGCGGTCGGCGGCACCGCCTCCGCCTTCGCCATGCCCACCGCCTCGCCGCTGGTCGCCGCCACCGTCCGGGGCGAGCTGCGGCTGCGCGCCAACGCCCTGCTCGGCTCCACGACCGCCGCCGCCCGGCTCGGCGGCCCGGCCCTCGCCGGGCTGCTGGTGTACACCGCCGGGCCCGGCTGGGCGTTCGTGCTGGACGGCGCCTCCTTCGCACTGAGCGCCGCGCTGCTCACCCGGCTCCGCATCGACCACGTGCCCGGCGAACCGCGCTCGCTGCGCCGGGACCTCGCCGAGGGCTGGAACGAGGTGCGCTCCCGGGACTGGTACTGGACCAGCCTGATCGCCCACGGGGTGTGGAACGGCGCGAGCTCCGTGCTGCTCACCCTCGGCCCGCTGATCGCCGCCACCCGGCTCGGCGGGGACGGCGCCTGGGTGGCGCTGACCCAGGCGGGCGCGGTGGGTCTGCTGATCGGCTCGCTGATCGCCGGACGGCTGCGGCCCCGCCGCCCGGTGCTGGCCGGGAACCTCGCCCTCGCGCTGTACGGGCTGCCGCTGCTCGCGCTCGCCCTCCCGGCCCCGGCGCCGCTCGCGGTGGCCGCACAGGCGGTGGCGATGGCCGGGTTGGGCTTCCTCAACCCGCTCTGGGAGACGGTGGTCCAGCAGGAGTTCCCGCCCGGGGCGCTGGCCCGGGTCACCTCGTACGACTGGCTGCTGTCGCTGGCCGGTGCCCCGCTCGGGTACGTCCTGGCGCCGTTGGCCGCCGACGCCTGGGGCGACCGGGTGCCGCTGCTGGCGGTGGCGGGGCTGGTGACGGCGGTCTGCGCGGGCACGGCGGCGGTGCCCGGCGTCCGGCGGTACGGCGCCCGGCGGGCCGCCGGAACCGCGCCCGCGCCCGGGCCGGCGGCCGAACGGCCACCGGCCCGGACCCGGGCTCACGATCGGGCTCGGACCCCGGATCAGGAGCCGGACCAGGCCCGGGAGCAGGCCCCGGGACGGGACCGGACCCCGGAACAGGACCCGGCCGGAATCAGGGCCTGACCGCCGCCGTTCAGTTCCAGATGCCGGTGATGTCGGCGGCGGAGGCCGCGTTGCCCGCGTGGCCGGAGGTGCCGGCCAGGTCCTCCAGGGTGCGCAGCACGTTGTAGTGGTTGTAGGTGGTGGCGCTGCTGCTGCCGGGCGTCACGTGGGCGCCGTAGATCACGGTCGGGATCCGGTTGCCGGACAGCTTGTTGTCCTCGTCGAAGGTGACGACCAGCAGGCTGTTGTGGGTCTGCGCCCAGGTGGCGTACGCGCCCAGGTTGTTCTTGATCCAGGTGTCGCCGGTGCCGACCGAGCAGTCGTGCATGTCGCTGCAGAGGTTCGGCACCACGAAGGAGACGTTCGGCAGGGTGCTGTAGTCGGTCGGGAACTGGGCGAAGGTCTTGGCGGAGCCGAGCGGGACGTTGCCGAAGCCGAACCAGGGGTTGTGCTTCTGGGCGTAGCTGCCGCTGCTGCACACGGTGCTGCCCTGGCTGGGCAGGGACTCGTTGTAGCTGCCCCAGGTCTTGCCGGCGGCGATCACCTCGGAGGCGAGGTTGGCGGCCTGGAAGCCGCCGACCGTCACACAGCTGTCGTCGACGGTGCCCTGGGTGGAGCCGGAGAACAGCGCGTAGTAGTTCGGCTCGCTCGGGTGGGTGATGCCGAAGGACTGGGTGAGGTTGGCCCCGCCGGCCTTCAGGGTGTTGTTGATGTACGGGGCGCTGCTGCTGCCGATGACCTGGGTGTAGGCGTGGTTCTCCATCACCACGACGACGATGTGGTCGGGCGTGGGCAGCGCGGCGGCCTGGGCGGTGGTGGCGGTGGCCGCCCAGAGGCCGGCGGAGGCGGCGAGCAGGGCGACGGCGGAGCCGATCGCGGTCGCGGTGCGGCGGGAGCGGGGGCTCAGGGCCTTCGTGGACGAAGTCATGACAATTCCTCGGGTGGAAGACGGCCCGGCGAGCCGGGCACGGGACGGGAGGTGCCTGCCGCCGGTGTGCGGCGTCCGGGGCGCCGAGCCCGGGGTACGGCCGGGCGCAGAGCGCCCGAACAGCATCGGGCGCCGCGTTCGACGCGGGTAGGCGACGGCAGGTGAAACCTTGGCCCCGGCGCGGGAAACGAACGGTGCGGCCGCCGACCGCCGCATCGACAACGCGAAATGCGGGCGAACCGGTTCACATTGCCACGGACCGCCCGGGCCGGTGATAGTGATCTTCGAACGACGCGGTCCGACACCGCGTCAGCTCACGAGAGAACCGGAGAACATGGCGAAGACCAGCCTTCTGCGCCCGCTCGCGGTGGCCGCCGCCGGCGCCGTCCTGGTGGCGACCGGTGCCCTGCCCGCCGCGGCCGCCGGCCAGAACACCACCGACGCGACCGCCCCCGACCTCGCCGGTGTGCGGGCCGCCCTCCAGGCCACCGTCTCGGCCGGCGCCCCGGGCGCCTTCGCGGTGATCCGCGACCACGACGGCGGCGACCGGACCCGCTCGGTGAACGTCGGCCTGGCCGACCTGGACGGGACCCCGATGAACTCCTCGTGGAGGTTCCGGGTCGGCAGCAACAGCAAGATGTTCACCGCCGTTCTCGTGATGCAGCTGGCGCAGGAGGGCCGGATCGACCTCGACCGGCCGCTGCGCGAGTACCTGCCCGCGGGCACCCTCCCGGACGGCTGGACCATGACGGGCCGCCAGGTGCTGGAGCACCGGGCCGGGATCTTCGACCACACCAACGACCTGCTGGAGCAGGCCGGCGAGGAGACCACCAGCGCCTTCGAGGCCCGCATCCGCAGCACGGTCTACGACCCGCGCGAGCTGGTCGCGATGTCGGTCAAGCACGGCCTGCAGTACACCCCCGGCACCCGCTACTCCTACTCCAACACCGACTTCGTGCTGATGGGCCTGGCGGTCGAGCACCTCACCGGCCAGCCCTTCCCGGAGGTGCTGAACGAGCGGATCATCCAGCCGCTCGGGCTGCGCAAGACCTCCTTCGTGGTGCCCGACCAGGCGATCCGCGGCGCCCACGTCACCGGCTACCTCACCAACGACGACCGCACCAAGCCACTGCTGAACTCCACCGAGCAGAACGGTTCCTGGGTCTGGGCTGCCGGGGCCGTCATCTCCACCGCCGAGGACCTCGACCGCTTCCTCACCGCGCTGACGGCCGGCGACAACGGCGGGCTCGTCTCGACCGCCTCGCTCCAGCAGATGACCGCCGCCCTGCCCACCCCCACCGCGAAGATCTCCTACGGCCTGGGCCTGCGCCGCATCTCGCTCTCCTGCGGGGACGTGTACGGGCACGGCGGCATCGTGCAGGGCTTCAACACCCAGTCCTTCACCACCCCGGACGGGCGGCGCAGCGTGGTGGTCTTCGCCAACGCCTCCAACAACGGCTCGGTGACCCAGGGTCTGATGAACACCCTGGAGCCGGCCTTCTGCGGCAAGCAGCCCACCGTCGCTCCGCGGACGGCCTTCGCACCCGCCTCCGCACCGGCCTCGGCACCGGTCGACTCGCTGCCGGTGGTGGAGGACACCCGGATCTGACCGGTCCGACCGGCCGCTCCGGCCCGCGCGCCCGCCCGCTTCCGGTGAGACCGGGGCGGGCAGGGGCGTTTCCGGTTACGGCCGACCGGCTCTGGGTGCCACCGGCAGTGCTCCTCGGGAGAACCGGTCAGTGCCGGGCGCCCGCCCCGCGGGGGCCCTCCGCGCTCAGATCGGTGAGCGCCTCGGTCAGCAGCTCGCGGGCCTCCTCGGCGCGGCCCTGCTCGATCAGCGCGGTGCCCAGTTCGGTCAGCGTCTTGGTCATGCTGTCCGGGCGGCCCACCGCCTCGAAGTGCACCAGGGCCTGCCGGTAGGCCTTCTCGGCGGCCGGCCAGCGCCTCAACGCCGCGCGGTCCAGACCGAGTTCGTGCGCGGTCATGGCCGCCAGCAGGTGCATCAGCGGCGAGGACCAGCGCTCCACCAGCTCCAGCGCCCCGGCCAGGGCCCGCCGGCGCGAATCCGCCGCCTCCTCCGCCCGACCGGACTCCCGCAGGCAGTTGGCCGCGCCCCGCAGGGTGACCAGCCGGCCGATCATCGCCGAGCGGCTGGCGAGCTCGGCGAAGGCGTCCGCCGCCCGGCGGAAGGCGTCGGTCGCCTCCCGGTGCCGCTGGAGGTGGCGCAGGCCCGAGGCGAGGTAGGTGAGCGCCCAGCCCTGCTGCTCCCGGTCGCCCACCGCGAGGGCCAGCTCCAGCCCCTCGGTGGCCAGTTCGATGCCGCGCTGGTAGCGGTGCAGGCAGGTGATGTACGTCCAGGCCAGGTAGTTGACGTGCACCGCCTCCACCCGCCGGTCCCCGGTCGCGCGGGCGGCGTCCGCCGAGAGCTGGAACACCTCGGCCCAGATGCCCCAGCTCAGCAGCCGGTCGGAGAACCAGTGCATCGCCTCGGCCGTGTCCACCACCTCCCGGTAGCGGCCGGCCAGTTGCGCCTGGTGCAGGGCGGCCAGCCACTCGGGGTGCTCGTACTCCAGCCAGGCGGCCGCCTCGGTGAGGTGCGGGGGCGCGGCGCCGCCGGTGCCGGCCGCGTCCGTGGCGTGATCCGGGTCGAACCGCAGTCCGTACTCGGCCGCCCGGCCGAGGATCCAGCGGCCCGCCCGGGTGCGGGCCTCGGCCAGCTCCTGGCCCGTCTCGTCGGCGGTCAGCCGCTCGCCCGCGTAGAGCCGCACCAGGTCGTGCAGGCGGTAGCGGTCCGGGGTGGCCGCCTGCATCAGCCCGGCGTCGACGAGCTGCTCCAGCACCAGCTCGGTGCGGGCCGCCGACAGGCCCGCGTAGGCCGCGGCGATCTCCGCGGTGAAGTCCTGCCCGGCGGTCAGCGCGCAGCGGCGCAGCACCAGTTGGGACTCGGCGGGCAGTCGCCGGTAGGACAGCTCGAAGGCCGGGCGGACGGCCAGGTCGCCGGTCTCCAGCAGGTCCAGCCGGTTCTCCTCGGCGGTGAGCTGGCGCACCAGGTGGGTGACCGGCTGCTGCGGGCGGGCGACCAGGCGCTGCCCGGCGATCCGCAGCGCGAGCGGCAGGTAGCCGCAGAGCCTGGCCAGCTCGGCGGTGGCGTCGGGCGCGGCCTCGATCCGCTCGCGGCCGGCGATCCGGGCCAGCAGCCCGGCCGCCTCCGCCGGGGAGAGCACGTCCAGGCTCAACCGGTGCACCGACTCCAGGCCGGGCAGCACGTTGCGGCTGGTCACGATGGTCACGGCCGGGCCGGAGCCGGGCAGCAGCGGACGCACCTGGCCCTCGTCGGCGGCGTTGTCCAGCACCAGGACGAGCCGCCGCTCGCGCACCAGCGCCCGGTAGAGGCCGGCCCGCTCCTCCGTCCCGGCGGGCACCGCGGCATCGGCCACGCCCAGGGCGCGCAGCACCTGACCGAGCGCGTCCCGGGCGGGCAGCGGCTGCGAGGACATGCCGCCGAGGTCCAGCGAGAGCTGGCCGTCCGGGAAGCGCGGGGCCAGGACGTGGGCGGCGTGCAGGGCGAAGGAGGTCTTGCCGAGGCCGGGCTGGCCGCTGACCAGCACCACGCGCGGGTGGGCCGGCCGCTCGTCCTCGGCCAGCCGGGCGAGCAGGGCGAGGGCGTCCTCGCGGGCGGTGAAGTCGGCGATGTCGCGGGGCAGTGCGAGGGCGCTCTGACCGGTCTCGGCGGCGGGCACGGCCGGGGCCGCGGCGCGCGGCGCGTCCGTACCGGCGGCGGCCTCGTACGAGGCGGACCGAAGGGGCCGGGCTCGGCCCCCGGCGGGCGCCGAGCCCGGCCGCACCCCGCGCGGGCGTCCGGACTGCGCGGCCCGGTCCAGCGCCTCCGCCTGCACGCCGTCCAGCCCGAGCGCCTCGGCCAGGGCCCGCACGGTGCGCCGCTGCGGGCCGCGGGTGCGACCGCGCTCCATGTCCCCGAGGGCGCGCAGGCTGACCCCGGCGGCCGCGGCGAGCTCCTCCTGGGTCAGGCCCACCGCCACCCGGTGCCCCGCCAGCAGACAGCTGAACTCGTTCGCGTCCGTGTCCGTACCGCCCCCGGCCGCCATACCCCGCCCCCACTCACTCGGTCCTGCGCAGTTCCGCACTTCTGCCTGGAGTCGCCTCCGGCGGTTCGTTCCAGGCAGAAGTATGCCCGGGCGGAAAGATTCCTCCCAGTCGCCCCTCCCTCAGGATATCCACCCAGGTCAGGAGGGATGCGTGCGGGCGGGGCGACGCGGGCGGGGACGGTTGCGCGGGAGCGGACCGCCGATAGTTCCGCCTGTGGTTCCGCCGGCCGATCAGCGGTTTTCCGCCACGGACGGCCGGTCTCGGGCGGCGGTTTCCCGCCGCCGGGGCGGCCGGGACAGGGCCCGGCGGGCGGCGGCCCTACACCGGGCGTCTCGCCTCCGCGCCCTCGACGGTGCGGCCGAGGGCGTCCAGCAGGTCGGCGAGCAGGCCATGGGAGCGGGCTTCGAGGGCCGGGTCGCCGACGGTGCGGCCGAGGGCGACGGCGAGCCGGGCCGAGGAGAGCGCGGCGTCCCGGCGGCCGAGCGCGTGCAGGGCGCGGGCCCGGCTGTGGGTGGCGAGGACGGCCTCGGCGCCGCCGGAGCGGGCGGTGGCGGCGCGCACCGCCTCGTCGGCGTGGCGCAGGGCGGGCCCGGGGTCGCCGGCCAGGACGAGCGCGTCGGCGAGGTCGGTGAGCGCGCGGACCAGCAGGTGGTCGGTGGCCGGGGTGCGGGCGGCGGCCACCAGGTCGCCGAGCATGGGCACCGCCCGCTCGTACCGGCCGGTCCGCAGCAGCGCGGCCGCCACCCGGCTGCGGCAGTGGTGGCGCAGCGCCGCGTCGCCGGCCCGGTCGGCGGCGTCGACCGCCCGCTCCAGCTGGTCGGCGGCGGTGCGGTGGGCCGCGCGGTCGACGTGCAGGACGGCGAGGTCGGTGCCGAGCCGGGCGACCGCCGCCTCGTCCCGGTCCGCGTGCGCGGCGCGCAGCCCGGCCTCGACCACGGCCCGCCACTGCGTCCGGTCGTGGCCGGTGGTCTCGTACAACCGGCCGACCCGGTGGGCGAGTCGCCAGGCCGCGGTGGGCCGTCCCTTCTGCTCGGCGCAGAGCACGACGGCGCGCAGGGCGCTCTCCTCGCGGCGGAACCAGGCCGCCGCCGACCCGCTGCCCCCGGCCCCAGCCCCCTCGCCCGCCCAGTCCGCGGTGACGTCGAGGTAGTGGGCGATCAGCCGGTCGAGGGCCAGGTACCGCTCCTCGCAGGCGAGTTCGGCGGCCTGCGCGGCGGCGTGGCGGCGGACCAGCTCGCGCCGGGCGTACCGGCCGGGACTGGTCTCCTCCAGCAGGTGCACGGCGTCGAGCCGGGTCAGCAGGGTGCGGGCGGTGGCGGGCGGGAGGTCGGCGAGGGCGGCGGCGGTGTCGGTGCCGATCTCCGCGCCGGGGTGCAGGCCGAGCAGGGTGAACAGCCGGGCGGCGTCCGGGGCCAGCGCGCGGTACGTGCGGTCCAGCGCCGTGGTGAGGCCGAGCGGGCCGCGGTCGGTGCCGGTGCCGGCACCGGAGAGGGCGGCCAGGCCGGTCTGCTCGTCGGCGAGTTCGGCGGTGAGGTCGGCCGCGGACCAGTCGGGCCGGGCGGCCAGGCGGGCGGCGGCCAGGCGCAGCGCGAGCGGCAGGTGGTCGCAGCGCTCGGCGAGTTCGGCGACGGCCTCCGGCTCTCCGGCCGTGCGGTCCGGGCCGAGGATGCGGGCGAGCAGGTCGGCGGCCTCGTCGGCGCCGAGCGCGCCGAGCGGCACCGGCATGCCGCCGGTGCGGACCAGCAGGTGGCGCAGCCGGCTGCGGCTGGTGACGATCGCGACCGGGGCGGGCTCGCTGTCGGTGGCCGGCGGGTCGGGCAGCAGCGGGACGAGCTGCTCGTAGGAGGCGGCGTCGTCCAGGACGACCAGCATCCGCCGGCCGCCGATCAGTTCGCGGTAGCGGCGGGCGCGGTCCTCGGCTTCGGCGGGCAGCGCGTCCGGGTCGACGCCGAGGGCGGTGAGGAGCTCCCCGAGCACCTCGCCGGGTTCGCGCGCCCCGTCCGGGTCGAAGCCGCGCAGGTCGGCGTGGAGGACGCCGTCCGGGAAGTAGGCGTCGCCGCGCCGGGCCGTCCACTGCCGGACCAGGCTGGTCTTGCCGACTCCCGCGGGCCCGGTGACGAGGATCGGCCGGCCGTCCCGTGCGGCGGGCAACACCTGGTCCAGCCGGGCGAGTTCGACGCTCCGGCCGACGAACCGGCGGTCGGCGGCGGGCCGGGCGCCGGCCAGCTCGCCGGCCCGGCGCAGTTCGGGGCCGGGCGGCCAGCTGAGCCGGGCCACCGCCCGCTCGTAGCGCTCCCGCGCCTCGGCGCTCCGCCCGTCCTGCTCCAGGCAGCGCACCAGCCGGGCGGCCAGCGGCTGCCGGGCGGGGTGGCCGTCGGCGGCCTCGTCGAGTTCGGCGGCCAGTTCGCCGCCCCGGCCGGCCCGGAGCAGGCCGTCGGCCAGGAGCTCCAGGGCGCGCAGCCGCAGGTCGGTCAGGTACGGGAGGGTCCGCTCGCGCAGCAGGGCGGAGCCGCAGTCGGCGAGCGCCGGACCGCGCCAGAGGTCCAGCGCGGCGCGCAGCAGGGGCAGTGCCCGGTCCGGCGCGGCGCCCCGCGGCGGGCCGGCGGGCTCGGGGAGCAGCACACCCGCCTGCTCGCAGAACCGGGCGAAGCGCAGCACGTCGATCCGGTCGGGCTCACCGGCCAGCAGGTAGCCGGAGCCGCGGGTGTCGAGTTCCAGTCCGGGGCCGTCCAGCAGCTGGCGCAGCGCCGCGACGTGGCCCTGCAGGGCGGCCCGCGCGGTGGGCGGCGCGCAGCCCTCCCAGACCAGCTCGATCAGCTCCTCGGTGGCCACCGTCCGGTTCAGCCGCACGGCGAGCGCGCTCAGCAGCGCCCGGCGCTTGGGCGCCGAGGGCGTCACCACCGTCCCGTCCTCCCGCCGCACCACCACCGGTCCGAGCAGATCGATGTGCACGCGCCCGTTCCCCTCCCCCGTCCTCGACTCCCCGACCCGACCGAGGATAGGGCCGACCAGGCCGTTCGCGCCGGTCCGGGGCCGTCCTCGGGCACCGTACCGCAGGGGTACGACACGGAGTCCCGGCCGAACCGAGGGGTACGGCAGGGCGTTCCGGCCCGTTCCCCCGCCGGCGCAACCATCGGCCGCTCCCGACGCGTCAACCGGGGGCAGGGACGACCGACCGACATGACCGGACATCTTCTCGCACTACACTGCTCCACCCCGAGGGCCGATGGCCGCTTCGGGGTGCGATGAGCGGTTCTGCGGTGAAGTGGGGGTACTGGTGCGGATTCGGCTGCTCGGGCCGGTGGAGTTGCGGATCGGGGCAGGCGGCTTCACGAGCGTGGCGGGCGCGCAGCGGCGGGCCGTGCTGGCGCTGCTGGCGCTGCGGCTGGGGCACCTGGTCACCGTGGACCAGCTGTGCGAGCTGCTGTGGGACGAGCAGCCGCCGCCGAGCGCGCGGGCGGCCGTGCAGGGCCACGTCGCCGCGCTGCGCAAGGTGCTCGCCGGCACCCCGTTCGAGCTGCACACCCGGGACTCCGGCTACCTGCTGGCCGGGCCGGCCGACGAGGTGGACGCGCTGCGCTTCGAGGAGCTCACCGGCGCCGCCGACCGGCAGGCCGGCCATGGTGACTGCGCCGCGGCGGTCGCGCTGCTGGAGGGGGCACTGCGGCTGTGGCGCGGCGAGGCGCTGGCCGACCTGCCCGACACCCCGCTGCGCTCCGCCGCGGTGGACCGGCTGCGGCAGTCCCGCACCTCCGCCCTGCTCCGCTGGGCCGGACTGCGGCTGGGCCAGGGCGCCGGGGCGTCGGCCGTGCCGCTGCTGGAGCAGGGCGTCCGGATGGACGGGCTGCGCGAGGAACTGGTGGCGCTGCTGATGCGCTGCCTGCACCAGGCGGGCCGGCCGGCCGAGGCGCTGACCGCCTACCACCGGGCCCGGATGCGGCTCGCCGAGGAGCTGGGCATCCACCCCGGCCCGGCGCTGCGGGCGGCGCTCGCCGAAGTGCTGGCCGACGACCGCACGGTGGAGCCGGTGTCCGCCGCTCCCCCGGCCGCCCCGCCGGTCCCGCAGGTCCCGCCGGTCCCGCCGGTGCCGCGCCAACTGCCCCGTCGCCAACCGGACTTCGTCGGCCGCACCGGCGACCTGGCCCGTCTCGACCGGGCCTGCGGGCCGGGCCCCGGCGAGGGCGGCCGGGCCGGGGACGGCCCGGTGCTGGTGGTCGGCCCGGCCGGGGTGGGCAAGAGCGCGCTGGTCACCGCCTGGGCGCACCGGGTCGCCGACCGCTTCCCGGACGGCCTGCTCCACGCCGAGCTGCACGGCCTCGCCCCGGACGGCCCGGCCCGGCCCGAGGCCGTCCTGGCCGGCTTCCTGCGCGCGCTCGGTGTGCCGCGGGACGGCATCCCCGCCGGGCGTGCCGCCCGGGCGGCGCTCTACCGCGAGCGCACCGGGGGCCGGCGGCTGCTGGTGCTGCTGGACGACGCCGCCGACGCCGACCAGGTCGCCGACCTGCTGCCCGCGGGCCCGGCCGGCACCGCCGTGGTCACCGGCCGGGGCGCGCTGGAGGGCCTGGTCGCGCTGGAGGGGGCGACCCTGCTGCGCCTGGCCGCGCTGTCCGAGGACGACGCCCTGGACCTGCTGGAGCGCGCGCTGACGCCCGAGCGGCTGCGCGCCGAGCCGGAGGCCGCCGCCCGTCTCGCCGGGCTCTGCGACCGTCTACCGCTCGCCCTGCGGATCGCCGCCGCCCGGCTGGCCGCCCGGCCGGACTGGACGATCGCCGAGCTGGTCGCCGAACTCGCCGACGAGCGGACCGGGCTGGCCGCCCTGGACGCCGACGGCACGCTCTCCGTCGCGGGCCGGCTCCGGCTGACCCACCGCCGGCTCTCCGAACCCGCGGCCGAACTGCTGACCGTCCAGGCCGCCCACCCCGGCCGCGAGCTGGACCCTTCGGCGAGCGCCGCGTTGCTCGGCAGCGACACCGCCACCGCCCACCGGGCGCTCGGCGAGCTGACCTCCCACCACCTGCTCACCGGCACCGCCCCCGGGCGCCACGTCCGCACCGACCTGGTCCGGCGCTACGGCGCCGGACTGCTCGCCGAACGGCCCGAGCGGCACCGGCGGCTGCTGCGCGAACGCCTGGCCGACCACTACCTCACGGCCCTGCGGCACTGCGGTGCCTTCCTCGACCCCGGCCAGGAGGACACCGCCCCGCCCGCCGGCCCGGCGCAGTCCCTGCCGGCCGCCGTCGACATCCGCACCGCGCTCGACTGGTTCGACGCCGAGGAGCCGGCGCTCTCCGCGCTGGTCGCCTCCCCCGACACCGACCCGGCCCGCGCCTGGCGGCTCGCGCTGACCTGCGGCTCGCTCTACTACGGCGCCAGCCGCTTCACCGACTGGCTCGCCTGCGCCCGGCTGGGCCAGGCGGCGGCCGAACGGTGCGGCGACCCGGTCGCGCTCGGCCTGCTGCTCAACTGCCGGGCGCAGGCCCTGGTCGCGCTGGAACGCCGGCAGGAGTCCGCGGAGGCGGCCCGGCGGGCGGTGGCCGCCGCCGAGTCCGGGACCGGGCCCGCGGCCGTGTCCGCACACGTCCGGGCGCTCGCCACGCTGGCCATGGTCACCGCGATGCTCGGCCACGGCGCCGAGGCCGAACGGCTGGCCGCCGGCGCCACCGCGCTCGCGCTGGAGTCCGGCGACCGCCGGCGGCTGGTCGACGCCAAGGTGCACCAGGGCTGGGTGAGCCTGGCCGTCGGGGACCGGGAGGGCGCCCAGCGCCGGTCCCGCGAGGCCCGGGAGCTGCTGCCGGCCACGCCCGTCACCCAGGTCCACCTCTGGTCGCTGCTGACCGAGGCGCAGGCCCTCCCGCCGACCGTCCGCGACGTCGCCGCCGACCTCGCCTGGCACCGGCTGCTCGCCGCGTGCGAGGAGGCCGGCCTGCTGTACCTGCACGCCGTGGCCGAACAGTCCTACGCCGCCCACCTGTCGGCCCGGGGCCGGGAACCGGAGGTGGGTGCCCGGCTGCGCTCGGCGCTGGACCGCTTCCGCTCGCACGACCGGCGCGCGGGCTACCGGAGCGGGTTCACCACCGGCGTGGAGGAGTCGCTCAAGCTCCGCACCGGGCGGCGGCAGGCGGACGACTGACCCGGGCGGAGGCCGGCCCTGGCGGCGGCCGGCGGGAGGCGGGAGGCGGGAGGCGGCGGCCGACAGCCGGCCCGGGCCGCCCGACGGGACGGCGGCCCGGTCAGCCCGCGGCCGAGGCGGCCCCGCGCTCCGTCGGGGCGTACCCGTGCTCCGCCGCCAGCACCGGGCGCAGCGCCCGGATCGCGTAGAAGTTGCGGGACTTGACCGTCCCCGGCGGCACCCCCAGCCGGGACGAGGCCTCCAGCACCGAGCGGTCCTTGAGGTGCAGCTCGACCAGCACCTCGCGGTGGTGCTTCTGCACCCGGCGCAGCGCCAGCGCGATGTCCCGGGCCACCACCACCCGCTCGTAGGGGTCGTCGGCGACCGGCCGGTCCTCCATCGGCTCGCCGATCACCTCCTTGGCGCGGGCGGCGGCCATCCGGTAGTGGTCGATCGCGATCCGGCGGGCGACCGTGAACAGCCAGGGCCGGCTCGCCTCCGGCCCGGCGGACAGCGCCTCCGGGTGCTGCCAGGCGCGCAGCAGGGTCTCCTGGAGGATGTCCTCGGCCTTGCCGCGGTCCCCGCCCGTGGCCCGCAGCAGCGCCCGCAACAGGTAGCCGCCGTGCAGCCGGTGGATCTCGGCGAGCGTGTCCGGGTCGAGGGTCGGACGGACCGGGGCGGTGACGCCTTCCGGCGCGTCCGCCGGACCCTCGGACGACGGGGTGACGGACGTGGGCTGGGCGACGGACGGCTTCGACACGCGCTACCTCTCAGGTCGGGCAGGGGCGCAGCACGGGCAGGGCGTGCTGGGCAGCGACCGGACAATCCCCCGGCGGTGGCTGCAACAGCACACTGCCGGAGGCCGCCAAGTCCGCACCAAGGCAGCACCAACGCCCCCGCCGGGGCACTCGGCGCGGTCCCGGGTGCCACCGTTGGCGGGCGCCGACGACTGTTGGCCGGTCGTTAGCGGCCGTGGGCCGAGGCGCCCGGACCGCCCCGGGCCCGGGGCCGACACCGCCCGGGCCCGGCGGTGTCAGCCCCCGCCGAGCGCCCGGAGCAACTCCTGCACCCCGTCCTCGCCCCGATGCTCGATCAGCACCGCGACCCAGCCCGTCAGCCGCTGCCGCTCCGCCTCCGACCACTGCGGGGCCGACGGGTGCTCGTCCACCACCAGCGCCGTCGCCATGTCCAGCAGCGCCGTCGCGGGCCGCGGCCACCACCGGCCCTCCGGCACCACGCGCAGCGCCATCCGCCGGGCGACCGCGATCACCTCCTCCGCCGCCGCCGCGGGCACCGCCAGCGCGGCAGGCCCGTCCGCGCTCGGTGCCCCGGCCCGCACCAGGGCCGCGACGAACTCCCGCGCCTCCGGCCCGTCCGCGGCCATGCCGCGTCCCTCCCCCGTCCCGTTCACGGGACTCACGCTCCTTCCGACTCGGTGGCACTCGGCAGGCGCCGGGTGCCACCGGATGACGGTACCGATCGGTAGCCGGTGGGGCGGAGGGTTTTCCGATGCGGACCTCCCGATGCGACCAGGGGTGCTCCGTGCACCCTGCCCCGCTCAACGGGCCCACCACCGAGGGGGGTTCAGTGAACCGGAGGGGCGCCTTCAGCCGTACTCCCGGCTGTACGGGCCGGCCGGACCGCAGGCACCGGTCCGGCGCACCCTGGACCGGGAGGTCATCCGATGGCTTTCTCCGACGGCACCGCGGGCGCGGGCAGCACCACCCCGGCCGCACCCGACTACTCGCCCGCCGCCTGGCCCGAGCCGGTCGCCCTGCTGCCCCGGCGCCCGCTCGACCCGCTCGGCACCGTCCTCATCCCGCCCGCCGAACGGCAGCTGTTCACCCGTGCCCCGTCCGCCGAACCTCCCTCGGCCGTCCCGCCGGCGGAGCCGTCGGCCCGGGACGCCGACACCGGCGCGGCACCCGGACCGCTGCCCGACCCGCCCGCACAACCCCCCCGGACGGACCTCCCGCGCGCCCTGCGGCTCGTCCTGCCCGGCGGCGGGGAGGCACGGCGGCGGCGCCTGGTCGAACGCGTCCGGGTGCCGCTGCGGTCCTGCCACCGGATCGCCGTCCTGGGCGGCCCCGCCGAGGGGGCCGCCGCCGTCCTCGGTGCCCTGCTCGCCGAGCACCGGGCCGACCCGGTGCTCGTCCTGTCCACCACCGGGCCCGCCGGGAGCGAGTGCCGGACCGGCGGCCGGCTCGTGCTGCGGTCCGTACGACCCGACCCGGCCGCCGTACGGGAGGCCCTCGACGAGGCCCGCGGCCACTACCCGGTGGTCCTCGCCGACACCACCGGCGCCCCGGCCGAGGTCCAGCTCGCCGCCGTCGACCGGGCCGACCAGCTGATCCTCTGCGCCCGGGCCTGCGCCGACGGCGCCCGCACCGCCGACACCCTGCTCGACCACCTCACCGCCCTCGGCCACGACCGGCTGGCCCGCGGGGCCACCGCCGTCTTCACCCCCGCCCCGCCCACCGAGCGCCCGGTCGCCGACCGCGACCTCCTCCCCCACTTCCGCACCCGCTGCCGCGGCGCCCTCGCCCTCCCGCTCCCGGGCCGCCCCCAGGCGGCCCCCGCCGCCCTGCGCCCCCGGGCCCGCCTCGACTACCTCGAACTCGCCGCCCTCGTCGGCGACGCCATGGCCGAACGCCGGGGCTGAGGGAGGCCGGAGAAGGAGCGGGGACCGGAGAAGGAGCGACCCACCGCCCGCGCCCTGCCGGACGGGCGCAGGCCAAGCCGCCTCCCGGCGGGCGCCGGGAGGCCGGGAGGCCGGGAGGCCGGGAAGCGGACGGCGATCCGCCGCAGGACACCGCCTCGCCCACCCCACGAGGAGGTCTCTCCCCCCGAGGTCCACGCCGGGAAGCCCGCGCGGCAGGCCGCTGGGACCGCGTTCGGGCGCGGCTCAGCGCCCCTTCGGGTGGCGGACCCGTCGCACTGCCACTGGTTGGCGGTCGCACCGATGTGGGTGGCGTCGCCCCGGGTCTCCGGGCACGTGCCCGAGTTCGCGTTGCCGAGCGCGCTGGCGGGACACCGGTACCACTGCCGGGTTTCCGGCCCGCTGCCGTCCCGCCGGCCGGCGCGGGCACGTCGACCTCGCCGCCCCTCCCGTCCCCGCCGACCCGTCAGCTCTCCTCCGCCCGGCCCGGGCGCCAGCCCCGGGCGCGGGCACGGGGGGCCACCGCGCCCGCCGCCGCGACGAGGGCGACGAGGGCGAGGGAGGACAGCGCGATCAGGCCCGCCCGGTGGCCGGCGTCGGTGGGGGGCGGGACGGGGGGCATGGTGGGGGCGGCGGCCGCGGTCGGCGGGGCCGGGGCGGCGGGGGCCGCGAGGCGGGTGACGGCTGCGACGGGGTCGACGGTGCCGTGGCCGTACTGGGGGTCGGGGCTGCGGTAGGCGGTGGCTTCCAGGCGCTGGGTCAGCTGGTCGACGGTCAGGTCCGGGCGGTAGCCGAGGACGAGGGCGGCGGTGCCGGCCACGAAGGCGGTGGCGAAGCTGGGGCCGGCGCCGGTGTAGTAGCCGCCGGGGGCCGGGCCGGGGCCGGTGACGGCGTCGCCCGGGGCGGCGAGGTCGACGCGGCCGCCGACCGGGACGGCCGAGGGGCCGTCCGGGAGCGCGCCGCCGGGGGCGAGGTCGCGGACGGCGAGCACCTCGGGGTAGGCCGCCGGGTAGGCCGGGCCGGCTTTGGCGGTTCCGGAGCCGTCGGTCGGGACGGTGTCGGGTGCGGCCGGGGCGACGATCAGCGCGCCCTTGCCGCGCGCCGCGCGGACCGCGGCGGCCAGGGCGTCGGTGCCGTTCGGCAGCGCCACCCCGACCGCGATGACCCGCGCGCCGCGGTCGGCGGCCGCGGTGATGCCCTGGGCCAGCAGGTCCGCCGAGGGGGTTCCGGCGTCGTTGGTGACCGGGACGGCGAGGATCCGGGCGCGCGGCGCGAGGCCGGCGAAGCCCGCGCCATCTCGCTGGTCGGCGGCGATCAGGCCGGCCAGGAACGTGCCGTGGCCGACGCAGTCCTGGGCGGGGTCGGGGCCGCCGGGCAGCTGGGCCAGGTCGAGCCGGCCGGCCAGCAGGCCGCTGCCGTCCTTGACCCCGGAGCCGAGGACGGCGACGGTGACGCCCTCGCCGCGGCTGAGCGGCCAGACCCGGTCGGGCCGCAGGAAGGTCTGCGGCCAGGGGGTGAGCTGGGTGCCCTTGGTGGACGGCGGCAGGCAGCCGGCCGACCGGCCGCTCGCGTCGCGCCGCTGCTGGCTGACGCCGGGCAGGGCGTCGGGGCCGGCCGGCGTGTCGGCGGCGGCCGTGCCCGCCACGGGCAGCAGCAGCCCGGCCAGGAGGGGCGCGGCCACCGCCCGGGCCAGGGGCGCCCGCTTCATGCGAGGCTGCCGATCCGCTCGGCCGGGATGTCCTGCGGCAGCAGCAGGCTGAGCTCGTCGAGGTCCGCGATGTCCAGCCGGGACAGCCGGCCCGCCTGCCGGGTGATCATCGCCTCCAGCACCTGCCGGGCGAACCGCCCGTTGCCGAAGGAGCGGTCGCGCGGGACGGCCGCGAACAGCGTGCCGAGCGCGGCCAGGGTCTCCGGGGTGCAGGTGTAGCCGGCGGCCTCGGCCTGTACCCGGACGATGGTGACGAGTTCGTCGTCCGCGTAGTGGTCGAAGGTGATCTCCCGGGAGAACCGGGAGGCCAGGCCGGGGTTGGAGGCGAGGAAGCCGCGCATCTCCTCCTGGTATCCGGCCACGATCACCACGACCTCGTCGCGGTGGTCCTCCATCAGCTTCATCAGCGTGTCGACGGCCTCCTGCCCGAAGTCCCCGCCGGAGCCGTTGCGGGGCGTCAGGGTGTACGCCTCGTCGATGAACAGCACGCCGCCGCGGGCGCGTTCGAAGGCGTCCCGGGTGAGCTGGGCGGTGTGGCCGATGTAGCGGCCGACCAGGTCGGCGCGGGCGGTCTCGATCAGCTGGCCCGAGGGCAGCACGTCGAGTTCGGCGAGGAGTTCGCCGTAGAGCCGGGCGACGGTGGTCTTGCCGGTGCCGGGCGGGCCCGAGAACACCAGGTGGTGGCTGATGGTGGCGGCGGGCAGCCCGGCCTCGACCCGGCGCCGGGTCTGCCGGGTCAGGTTGACCAGGTCCTCGACCTGCTCCTTGGCGGCGGCGAGGCCGACCATGGCGCGCAGCCGGTCGAGCAGGCCGGGTTCGTCGGCCTTCGCCTCGTCGGCGGCGGCCTGCTCGCCCACGTCGGCGGGAAGCAGCCGGGTGAGCGCATCGTTGTCGAAGTGCTCCAGTTCGGCGAGCCTGGAGGCCTGCCGGTCGACCATCTCCTCGAACACCTTGCGGGCGGCCCGGCCGTTGCCGAAATCGGCGCCCTTGGGCATCCGGTCGAAGTGCGCGGCGAGCGCCTCCCGGGTGCCCTCGACGAGTTCGTACCCGTGCCCGGCGGCGGCGTGCTCGACGATCGTGGTGAGCTCCTCGTCGCTGTAGTTCCGGAACTCGACGGTGCGGCTGAACCGGGAGGCCAGGCCCGGGTTCGACGCCAGGAACTCGCGGATCTCGGCCTCGTACCCGGCGACGATCACCACCAGGTCGTCGCGGTGGTCCTCCATCAGCTTGACCAGGGTGTCGATGGCCTCGCGGCCGAAGTCCGGTCCGGTGCCGCCGGAGCCCGCCGACAGGGTGTACGCCTCGTCGATGAACAGCACCCCGCCGAGCGCCTCCTTGACCACCTCGGTGGTCTTCAGGGCCGTCCCGCCGATGATCGAGGCGACCAGGTCGGCCCGGGCGACCTCGACCAGGTGGCCGCTGCGCAGCACGCCGAGCTCGGCGAGGATCGCGCCGTAGAGCCGGGCGACGGTGGTCTTGCCGGTGCCGGGCGGGCCGGCGAAGACGAGGTGCCGGCTCATCGGCAGGGCGGGCAGCCCGGCCTGCTCCCGGCGCCGGGCCAGCTTGTTGAGGTTGACCAGGGTGGCGACCTGCTCCTTGACGCCCTGCAGCCCGACCAGGGTCTGGAGGACGGCCTGCGGGCCCTGCGGTGCGGCCGGGGCGGGAGCCGCGGCGCCCTCGGCCGGGGCGTCCGACCCGTCGCCGGCGGGGGCCGCGCCGGGCTCGGTGGTGGCGACGGCCGCCGCGCCGTGGGCGTCCGGGGCGCGGTTGTCCCGGCTGTCGAGGTTCTCCACGGCGAGGCGGTCGGTCGGCTCGGTCTGCCGCAGCCCGGCGCCCTGGTTCTCGGCGGCCACGCAGTCGGTGAGCCGCACGGGCTCCACGGAGTCGGAGCGCAGCCCGTCCACGGTGTTGTCGCTGAGCTGGCAGGCGGTCAGGGTGGCGCGGGCGCCGGACCGCAGGTGCAGCCCGTGCCGCCGGTTGGTCCGCAGCCGGGTGCGGGTGGCGGTCAGGTCGCCGCCGTGCTCGACCTCGGCGCCGTCCAGGGCGTTGTCGGCGGACTCGACGTCGCGCAGGGTGGCGATGCCCTCGGCTCCGATCGAGATCCCGCAGGATCCGCTGCCGCGCACCAGGCTGCCGCCGAGGTAGGTGTTGGCGCCGTCGGCGATCCGCACCCCGTGCCCACCGGCGTCGACGACGGTGACGTCCTCCAGCCGGCCGCGCCCGTCGCGCAGCGCCTCGACCCCGTGGCCGCCGGCGGCGGTGACGGTGCTGCGGCGCAGCAGCGGGTTGGCGCCGTCGCGCACCACGATGCCGACGCCGGCCGCGTCCCGGACCTCCAGGCGGTCGAACTCCGCGGCGCTCTCCCCGGTGAGTTCGACGCCGTCCGTCCCGGCGTCGCGCACCACCGCCCGCACCAGGCTCGGCCCGGCCGACTCGCCGACGTGGATGCCGGCCAGGGCGGGGGCGGTGACCTCGCAGTCCTCCAGGGTGCCCCGGGCCCGGCCGGCGATGTGCAGGCCGTGGCCCTGGGGGCGGACGGCGCGGCAGCGGCGCAGCAGCGGGTCGGTGCCGTTGGTGAGGACGTAGCCGTGGGCGCGCACGGCGGTGACGGTGCAGTCCTCCAGCACGACCCGGGCGGTGGAGCCGATGAAGACGCCGAGCGCGCTGTCCCGGATCTCGGTGCGCAGCAGCCGGGTGGTGCTCTGCTCCTCCAGGGCGACGGCGGGCTTGTCGGTGGCGGAGATCTCGCAGTCCTCGACGAGGCCGCGCGCCTCGCCGTTGGCGCACAGGCCGTTGCCGCGCGCGTCGCGCAGCACGCAGCGCCGGACCGTCGGGTTGGCCCGCTCGCCGATGACCACGGCCGAGGTGCCCAGGTGCTCGATGACGCTGTCCTCGATCACGCTGGTGCCGGTGGAGGTCTCCACCAGCCCTGCTCCGGCCGGGTTGGTCACCCGGCTGCCCCGCATGGCGAGTTCGCCCTGCTGGCGGGTGAGCACGGCGGTCCACGCGTTGCCGATCACCTCGCAGTCCTGCATGGCCAGTTGGCCGCGCGGGACGTCGACGGCGGGCAGGTCGTCGTCCTGCCCCTGGAGCACCAGGCCGGTGAGCTGGACGGCCTCGGTGAGCACCTGGACCACCGAACCGCGGCGGGGACTGATCCGCACACTGCCCCGGACGTCCTCGGCGGTGATGCTCACCACCTTGGTGAGCACCAGGTTCTCGTCGTACCGGCCGGGGCGGACCGAGATCACCGCGCCGCTGCGGGCAGCCTGGAGGGCTTCGCCGATCGTGCGGTAGGAGCCGGGCTCCCGCTGCTCCGCGCAGACCGTCAGCACCGGGCGCGACATGCCTGGGGTTCCCTTCGTCGTGGGGCGTTGTTGTTCGGTTCGGGTTGGTCGGGTTGTTCAGGGGGGTTCGGGCGGGGTCAGGCCGTGCAGGTGGCGCGGACGGCGGCGGCGGCGTGGTGGGCGAACGTCTCGGTGCTGCCCGACCAGTCCAGGCCGCGGCTGTGCAGCGTCAACGAGATCGGGCCGCGGTAGGAGAACGGGCCCTGGTTCACCCAACTGCCCCGGCTGGCCGTCTGGTTGATGGAGAACGAGCCGATCTGGCCGCCACCGCTCTGCACCGTGTAGAGGCTGGGGTTGCCGCCGACCTGCTTCACGTCGCCGCTGCCCGGGATGTAGACGGACAGGGTGCAGCTGCTGACCTTGTCCACGGTGAAGGTCCAGACCACCGAGTTGCTGTTGTCGTCCTTGTTCGCGTCGCCGGACATCGGCATCGAGGCGTACGTGCCGTTGCAGCCGTCGCCGCTGTAGCCGCCCGAGTTGTTGCGCCAGCCCTTGGTTCCCTGGTCGTACCAGCCGTTGGTCTTGTACTGGCCGCCGCCCGAGCAGTACGGGCCTGCGATCACGGTGACCGGTGCCGGCGGCTTGGCGGCGGCCGGCGGCGGCGCGGGCTGCTGGGCCGCCGGTGGCGGCGCGGCCGGCGGGTTCGCCGGGGGCTGGTTGGGGGCCGGGTTGGCCGCGCCACCACCCGTGCCGCCGGAGGCCGAGCCGCCCGAGGCGGCCGCCGCGCCGCCCTGGGAGCGGTCGGTCCCGCCGCCCGGGGCGGGGTTGGCCGCGCCACCGCCGGGACGGGCGGCCGCACCGGCACCGCCGGCGCCGTTGGGGACGACGGCGCCGTTGGGGGCCGAGGCCGCCTGGTCGCCCGGCGAGGGTGCGGCCGAACCGTCGGGCAGCGGGACCACCGCACCCGGCTGCCCGTCCGGCGGGGCGCCCCCGCCGGTGCCGCCGTGCTCGTCGAAGCCGGGGACGTAGCCGCTGCCGCCGTCCCCGCCGCCCTGCCCGTAGCCGGGCGGGACGTCGGCCTGGGCGGGCCCGTGCTTGGGGTCGTTGCCGCCGAGCTGGGTGACGACCACGGAGGTGCCGACCAGCACCAGGCCGACGGCGACGGCCGCGGCGATCATCGGCCGGGAGACCCGGCCGGGGCGCGGTCCCGGGTCCGTGGCGCCGTCACCGGCCGGCTCGGCGGACGCGACAGCGGCGAGTGCCAGCGCCTCGGGCGCCCCGGGGGCGGTCGAGGCCGCGACGGGGGACGGCAGCGGCGCCGGCCCGATACCCGTCGGCGCCTCGGACTCGGGCTCCGCCTCGGGCTCGGCCTCGGGCGTCGATCCGGCCTCGGGCTTCGGTCCGGTCCGTGCCCCGCCCGTCGCGGCGCCCGCGGCACCGGCACCCGCACCCGCACCCGCACCCGACGGCGACGGGAGCACCGCCGTCGCGGCACTCGCGGGCTCCTGCGCCGGCTCCGCCCGCTCCCCGGGGTCCGCCTCGGCCGCCAACGCCCAGTTCACCGCCGGGAGCTGGAAGCCGCCCGCCCTCCGCTCCGGCTCGCCGCGCTGCTCCTCGCCCACCATGCATCCCCTGCGTTCGACGACACTCCTGTGGGGAGCTACGGCCCGCGTGGCCGAACCGGTTCAGCCGGACCGGTTCGGCCGGCCGGCGCGCTTCAGCTCCCGACCGTCCAGACCGGCTCCGCGGCCGCCTCCGGCGGGGACAGCACGAAGGACACCGCCTGCTCCAGCACCGCCGCCGAGGGCTGCGTCCACGGCTCGTCGAGCTGCTCGCGCACGTGGGCGAGCAGCTCGGGGTCGGGCGCCAGCCCGTACTCCTCCAGGTAGTACGTCACGGTGTCGGTCCAGATCCACCGGCCGTCGGTGCGGAAGCCCATCGGCACGACGCCGCGCCGCCCCGGGTCGACCACGTCGTCCATCAGCATCGGCGTCAGCAGCACCGTCGCCCCGGCCCGCAGGTACCGGGCGACGGCCTCGCGCTCCGTCCCCGCCGCCAGCCTCGGCCGGTCCGGCGCGAACCCGGGACCGGTCACCGGATCCACCGTGTCGAACACCGCCGCCAGCCGGAACCCGCCGTTCACCGTCTCGCCCATCCCCGTGCTCCTCCTGCCGATCACCACAGCCCTACGTTCCGTCCGACGGCCCGTCGACGGCGCGGGGTTCACCGGAACACCCGTGCCCCGCCCGTCGGCGGTCGCTGGGAGGATCCAGCGCGCGGTGACACGAGGAGGCCTTACCGGGGTTCCGTGACCACGGCGGCAAGCACGGCCGGAAGGGCTTCCGGCCGTGCTCCCCGCGGGACTTCCCTCAGATCTACCAAATACGCTTCGCGACCGCCGCGTTGTCGGGGAACAGGGTGCTCCTGGCGCCGTTCCACCTGATCGCGATCGTCCACGAGACGTTCCCCAGGGGCGTCGGGAACACCGCCGGGGTCGAAGCCGACGGGGCCGGAGCGCCGGCCGGGCGGCGCCAGCCGTCGAAAGTGCGGCCGCCGTCGTTCGACGTGGTCTCCCACACGTACCCGTCGTTTCCGACACAGGAGATCATGACACGCTGCTGGTCGGAGTAGCCCGTCTGACCGGGGCTGACCACGGTGGTCTGGTTCCCGAGTCGCGCCGCCCCCACGCCGCTGGCGCACTCGCCACCGCCGTCCACCTCGGACAGGCCCAGGACCGCGCCGGTCGTGGGATTCGTCGTCTCGCGCCACACGCGGTGGTCGGTCCCCGTGAAGAAGCTGCGCAGCACCGACTGGTAGTACTCGGTGCCGTAGACGGCGATCTGGCTGTCACCCTCGATGTCGGTGGCGTTGGTGCCGAGGAGCGCGTGCGAGGTCACCCGCCAGCCGTCGGCCGTCAGTGTTCCGTTGTAGTTCCTCAGGAACGTGATGTTGATGCGCCGGTTGGCGTTCGGTGCCTCGATCATGAGGTCCCGGGTGGCCGAGCTGATGGTGAGGATCGGGCTGCCGATCGCGTTGGCACCGGCCGGGAGCCGCACCCAGTTCGTCCAGTAGTTCAGGGAACCATTGTTCGCCTGGCTGTACCAGATCTCCCCGTCCAGGCCTCGGATGACGACCATCGCACGCCCCGGAGGGAACTCGACGATGCGCGGCGGCGACGTGGTCCTGGACGCGTTGTCTCCGCCGAGGGCGTGCCAGCTCCCGCCGTTGTAGCGGAACCAGATGTTGTTGTCCGTGCCCCGGGCGACGTCGTACGTGGCACCGCCGATCGTCGCCGAGTACACCGCCGACAGCACCCGTGACTGATTTCCGTCGAGACTGATCCACTCCGTCTCCGCGGCCTGCGCCGGACCGGGCGTGCCGGCCAGTACCAGGACCACCCCGGCGAATGCGGCCAGCACCGCGCGCCAGCCGCGGGCCATACGCTGACGAACCAAGGACACAACGACCTCCCTGCCGTTTACCTGCGACGTCCGGCGTTCCGTACGTGGCATTCGGGTGAGGAGTCTCGTCCGTCGTGGTCACCGTGGTTGCCACTGCGCGCACAGGAGGATGCCCCCCAGCGCACAGGCGCGCCACCTCCGTGCCGCACCCCGCGCGCTGTCGGCCCCGACGGCCGGCCGACGGCGCGGGGTTCACCGGGGAGGGCCGCCCCGCACCTGTCGGTGGTCGCTGGGACGATCACCGCGCAGTGACGCGAGGAGACCACCATGGGCACCTGGGGCATCGGTCCGTTCGACAACGACACGGCGGCGGACTTCGCCGACGCCCTGGACGAGGCCGCCGAGCGCGAACGGGAGGCCGTGGTCCGAACGGCGCTGATCCGCACCGTCCCGCCCCGGGGCCGGCCGGAGTACCTCGAGTACCGCGAAGGAACGGAGGCCGTCGCCGCCGCGGCCCTCGTCGCTGCCCAGTGCCCCGGCGACGCACCGGTCGACACGAGCTACCGGCCCGACCAGGCCCTTCCGGTCTTCGCCACCGGTCTGCGGTCGCTCGCCGTCGAGGCGCTCCACCGCGTGGTCGCCGAGGCGTCCGAGCTCGCCGAGCTCTGGGACGAGGCGCCCGGCGGCACGAAGTGGCGCCAGGCCGTCAGGCGCCTGCGCGCCGTGCTCGCGCCCGATCCCGAGTCGCAGGACGCGCTGTTCGACCTCTAGCCGGGCTCCGCCGATTCGACCGTCAGTCGGTGCCGGCGCCCAGCGCCAGGGCGTAGCGGGACGGGTCGGCGGGGCGGACGCGGTCGGCGGGGGCGACGGCGTCGCGGCGGGCGAGCCAGGTGCGCAGCCGGTCCGGGCCCGGGCGGACGCCGCCGATCTCGTGGAGCAGCACCCGGGCCGGACGGCCCTCCTCCGGGGCGGCCGGCTCGACGTCGACCACCTCGAACTCCGTGCCCGGGGCGAAGATCACCGTCGGCTGGTCGCCCGGACCGCCGAAGGCCGAGCTGCGGCGGCCGCTGACGGACCAGATGGCGAACTCGATCCCGATGTCCTCCCCCAGGTCCGCTCCAGGCGCCGCCAGGCCGGTCACCGGGGCCCGCTCGGTCAGCACCGCGCCCGGGGCGTACGCGGCGAGGTCGCAGTCCTGCGCCGGGCCCGCGACCAGCACACCGCCGTAGTGGCTGGGCAGCCGCCGCAGGCCCGCGGCCAGGCAGCGCAGGTACGGGCCGTAGGGGCCGGGCGCGCCGGACCGGGCCGCCGCGAGGAGTTCGGCGCGCGGGGCCAGCGGGCCGCAGTCGCCGTGCTGCAGCAGGACGGCGACCAGTTCGGGGCCCTGCTCGCCCTCCTCCGCCCGGGCACGCAGGGCGGGCAGCCGGGAGGCGACGTCCTCGGCCCGCCGCGCCAGGCGCTGGTAGGCGGGGCCGAGCCGGGCGGCCAGAGCCGCGCCGTCCTCGGCGGGGGTGGCGGGGTCCGCCTCGGGCGGCGCCGCCGACGCGGGCGGGGGCGTCACGGGCGCCACCGGTGTCACGGGTTCGGGGACCGGGTCGGGCTCGGGGACCAACTCGGGCTCGGGGACCGGCTCGGGCTCGGGCTCGGGCTCGGGGACCGGCTCGGGGACCGGCTCGGGCTCGGGGGCCGCCTCGGGCTCCTCACCGACCGCCTCAGGGAGCAATATTGTTCCTTCGCCGGTTTCCCTTGAGGTCTCCGCCACGAAGGCCCCGCCCGAGGTCGACACCCTGGCAGCGGGCTCCGGCACCGTCACCGGTTCGGGAGCGGGCACGGGTTCGGGTTCGGGATCGGGCACGGCCACCGGCTCCACCGCAGCCTCGGCTTCAACCGCAGCCTCGGCCTCGGCCCGGGGCCACGGCTCCACCGCCACCGACTCCGCCCCGATCCAGTCCAGCCCGTACAGCCGCGCGCAGAACCGCCCCACCGCCGCCGACTCCACGTCCAGCATCCCCGCCACCGCGAGCGCGAGCCGCGCCGCCCCGGTCGGGAGCGAGCCCAGCAGCGCACCGAGGTGGTCCCAGACCGTCTCCGGCACCGGCCGGCCCGGCGTGCCGACGACCAGCACCGGCCGCGCCGGGTCCGGCCGGCGCAGCCGGGGGCCGCGGTCCGCGGTGGCGGCCGGGCGCAGCCACAGTCCGGCCGCCACCGCCTCCAGCTCCCAGCCGGGGAAGGCCGGGTAGCGGGCCGTCCCGGGGGCCGGGGGCAGGTCGGGGCGGGTGCGCCAGCCGACGGCGGTGACGGTGCGTTCGCTCGGGCGGGCGACCAGCTCGGTGAGGTACGGTTCCCAGCCCTCGCCGCCGTCCGCCGCCACGTGGACGGTCCGCACGTCGGGCCCGGCGGCCCCCGCCGCACTCACCGGCACGCCGATCGCCGCCCGCACCTCCTGCCGGAGCGAGGCCGCCAGCACCGCCGCCAGTTCGATGAGTTCGACCGGCGCGGCCCACGGCGCGCTCAGCACGAGGTGTTCCGTCCGTCCGGCCGTCTCCTGCAGCAGCACCGCCGCGTTGGCCAGTTGGGCGCCGCTGGGCAGCGGCCCGGCCGGCTCGCCGATGATCAGCAGCAGCCCGTCCCGCGGTGCGGCGGCCCGCTCCAGCACGGCGGGCCGGGCGGGCCCCACCGCCGCCTCGGTGACCCAGAACGCCCCGCCGGCCAGCGGGGTGATGGTCGCGGCGGCGGGCCAGCGGCCGCCGAGTGGTTCCGCGCCCCCGCCGGGCCGGCAGCGCCACCACGTCCCGTTCACGGCCGGCAGGGTGCCGTCCGGCTCGACGCTGACCACCGCGTCGGGCGCGACGACCGTCAACCCGCAGCGCCTGGCGAGCAGTTCGGCGGGCCGGCGGCCGTCCGGGCCGAGCGCCGCCAGCCCGGAGGCGGCCAGCACCAGCACGTCGGCGTCGCGTTCGCGCGCGGCCCGGGCGAGTTCGTCCAGCGAGGCCAGCAGCACGGGTGCCGCGTCCTCGGCGGCGGCGAGCAGCAGCAGGGCCCGCGGTTCGGCCCGTACCGGCGCCAGCGCCTCGGCCAGTCCGTGCGCCTCCGCGCCGGGCAGTGCGATCACGTAGTGCGGGCCGAGCGCCCGCAGCGTCGAGGCGCCCATCACTCCTCCTCCGCCAGCTGCCCGGTCTGCACCTGCACGGTCCGCCGCCGGGTGATGTACAGGCCGCGGCCGGCCGGGAACTGGCGGGGCTTGAGGTTGCCGAACAGGTAGCCCTCGGAGGGCGGGCAGGACATCAGCAGGGTGGGCGAGTTGACCTCCTGGAGCTTGCGGATGAGCGGGTCGCCCAGCGATCGCCCGATGCCGTTGGCGCCGCGCGCGACGACCACGTGGAGGCCGATCTCGGCGCCCTGGGCGAGGTCCTCCAGCAGCACGTTGAAGGGGTGGCCGCCGCTGCCCGAGCCGACCAGGTCGTAGTCGTCGACGAGGATGAACAGCTCGGGGCCGGTCCACCAGTCGCGCAGCCTGAGCCGGGCGGGGGTGATGTCGGCGGGCGGGACGCGGTTCTTCATCGCCCGGGACGCGCCGTCCACGATCTGGCGGAGCTTGTCGACGGCCACCGCGTAGCCGAGCCGGTACTCCTCCGGCACCGCGTCGTACAGGCCGCGCCGGTAGTCGACCAGCATGATCCTGGCCTCGGCCGGGGTGTAGGCGGTGGTGATGGCCTTGATCATCAGCCGCAGCAGGTTGGTCTTGCCGGATTCGCTGTCGCCGACCACCAGCAGGTGCGGGTTCTCCTCGAAGTCGTGCCACAGCGGCGAGACCTCGGTCTCCTCCAGGCCGATCGGCACCCGCAGCCGGCCCTCGGGGGCGGGCAGCCGCTCGGCGTCCAGGACGAGCGGCAGCATCCGCACCTCGGGG
The DNA here is from genome assembly GCF_053611565.1 of Kitasatospora sp. NPDC054795. NCBI lineage: Bacteria > Bacillati > Actinomycetota > Actinomycetes > Kitasatosporales > Streptomycetaceae > Kitasatospora > Kitasatospora sp. NPDC054795. The sequence continues at coordinate 44,442 of NZ_JBSHAP010000012.1, read as the reverse complement.
GCGCGCGGCCCGGTCCAGTGCGCGGCGACGGCGTCGACCAGGTCGGCGACGCCCTCGCCGAGGTCGTCGGTGCTCCCGGAGCCGTCGATCCTGGGCAGCGCGGAGAGGAAGTGCAGCTGCTCGTCGCTGAGGCCGCGGCCGGGCAGCTTGGGCACCTTGGCGGCGGCCCGCATGTTGATCATCGAGTCGACGGAGTCGCCGAGCCGCAGCTCGAAGCGGGTCTGCAGCTGGTCGCGCAGACCGCCGGTGATCTCGCCCCAGCGGGTGGTGCCGACGACCAGGTGGACGCCGTAGTTGAGGCCGCGCTGGGACATCAGGGTGAGCGGCTGGACGAGGTCGTTGAACTCCTGGCGCAGGGTGTTCCAGCCGTCGACCACCAGGAAGACGTCGCCGTGCGTCTCGTCGGGCAGCTCGCCCGCGGCCCGGCGGCGGCGGAAGGACGCGACGGAGTCGATGCCGAGCTCGGCGAAGTACTTCTCCCGGCGGATGATGATCCCGTTGACCTCGGCCACGGTCCGCAGCACCCGCTCGCTGTCGTGCCGGCCGGTGACTCCGCCGACGTGCGGCAGACCGCGCAGCGCGGAGAGCGTGCCGCCGCCGAAGTCCAGGCAGTAGAACTGGACCTCGCGCGGGGTGTGGGTGAGCGCGAGCCCGGTGATCAGGGTGCGCAGCAGGGTGCTCTTGCCGCTCTGCGGGGCGCCGGCGATGCCGACGTGGCCGCCGGCGCCGGAGAGGTCGGCGGTGAGCAGGTCGCGCAGCTGGTGGAACGGGCGGTCGACCACGCCGACCGGCAGGCCGAGGGTGCCGTGCCGGGCCCGGTCCTCGGTGGTGAGGCCGCGCTCGGGGTGCGGTACGAGCGGCGGCAGCAGCTCGTCGAGGGTGGGCGGGACGTCCAGCGGCGGCAGCCAGACCCGGTGGGCGGGCGGCCCGGCGTCGCGGAGCCGGCCGGACGCGATCTCCAGCAGCGAGCCGGCCGAGACCTGCTCCTCCTCGGTCTCGGTCGCCGCCGCCGGCAGCTGCCGGGGCATCACGTAGTCGGTGCCGTACGCGACGACCTGCCCGGCGATGGCGGCCTGCTGGGCGGCACGGCGCTTGGGACGGTACGGGCCGGAGACGTACGCGGCCTTGAACCGGGTGAGGGTGGAGATGTCGCTGCGCAGGAAGCCGTTGCCGGGCTGGGAGGGCAGCTGGTAGGCGTCCGGGACGCCGAGCACGCCGCGGCTCTCCATCGCCGAGAAGGTGCGCAGGCCGATCCGGTAGGACAGGTGGGACTCCAGGGCGCTCATCCGGCCCTCGTCGAGTCGCTGCGAGGCCAGCAGCAGGTGCACGCCGAGCGAGCGGCCGAGCCGGCCGATCATCACGAACAGTTCCATGAAGTCCCGGTGCGCGGACAGCAGTTCGCTGAACTCGTCGACCACCACGAACAGCGTGGGCAGCGGCCGCAGCGCGGTGCCGGCGGCGCGCGCGGTCTCGTAGTCCAGCAGCGAGGCGTACCCGGCCTCGCGCAGCACCTCCTGGCGGCGGACGAGTTCGCCGTGCAGGGCGTCGCGCATCCGGTCGACCAGGGCGGCCTCGTCGGCGAGGTTGGTGATCACGGCGGAGGTGTGCGGCAGGGTGTCCAGGCCGAGGAAGGTCGCACCGCCCTTGAAGTCGACCAGGACGAAGTTGAGCACCTCGGAGGAGTGGGTGACGGCGAGCGCCAGCACCAGGGTGCGCAGCAGCTCGGACTTGCCGGAGCCGGTGGCGCCGATCAGCATGCCGTGCGGGCCCATACCGCCCTGGGCGGACTCCTTGAGGTCCAGGTCGACGGGCCGGCCGTCCGGGCCGAGGCCGAGCGGGACGCGCAGCCGCTGCGGGATGCCGCGCTGCGCCCAGAGGGCCTCGACGTCGTGGGCGTGCAGGTCGGGGATACCGAGCAGGGCGGTGAGGTCGAAGTCGGTGGCGAGCGGTTCGGCGGCGTCGACGCCGTCGGCGATCCGGTAGCGGGCGAGCCGGGCGGCGAGGCGGGTCGCCGCGGGCAGGGGGAGCCCGTCGGGGCGGCCGAGGTCGGTGACGACGTCCTTGCGGTTGCGGTCGGCGCCGACCATGGTGAGCCGGCCGTCCTCGATCCGCAGCCGCAGGGTGGTGCGGGCCGGGCGCCATTCCAGGGAGTCGGCGAGGTCGATCAGGACGGCGTTGCGGTAGCCGGCCAGCGCGGCGCGGCTGCCGGAGTGGGCGCCGGGGCCGTCCAGGACCAGGACGGTGAACGGCTCGTCCCGGGCCGGTACGGCGTCCGGCTCGAAGCCGGGACGGCCGGTGAACTCCTCGCCGAGCAGCTGCTCGACCTCGCCGAGGCTGCCGGCGACCAGCCGGACCGGGCCCGCGCCGTCGGTGTCGGTCGGGTGCAGGGCGTGCGGAAGCCACTTCGCCCACTCCCACTCGGCCCGCCGCTCGGGGTCGGTGACGACGGCGATGCACAGCTCGTCCGGGCCGTGCACCACGGCGAGCTGGGCCAGCACCGCCCGCACCAGCGAGCGGGCGGCCTCGGGGTCGTCGGAGCGCAGCAGCAGGTGGGCGAAGCCCCTCAGGTGGATCGCCATCGGCTGGTCGGCGAGCGTGCCGTAGGCGTGGATGAAGCGGCGCAGCGCGTGGGCGCAGAGCGGCTCCAGGTCCTCCACCGGCTTGGTGGCCAGCGGCGCGAGCGGGGTCGCCAGGCGTTGGGCGCCGAGCGCGATCCGGACGTCGCTGAAGTCGGGGTGGGAGGCCCGTCGCTCCCACAGCCGGGTGGTGCCGACCAGCGAGCCCAGTTCGGACGGCGCCGGGTGCCGCCACGCCAGGGCCTTGCGCTGGGCGTCGATCGAGCGGCGCACCTGACGGCGCATCTGGGAGAGGTAGCGCAGGTAGTCGCGGCGCTCGGCGCGCAGCTGCTGCTTGCGGTCGCTGGAGCCGCGGATCAGCTGGGTGACCAGCATCCCGACGGCGGACAGCGCCATCATGCCCATCGCGACGTAGCTGAGCATGCCGCCGCTGCCCTCGCCGCCGCCCGGGTGCAGGAACATGAACACCATCGACAGCGAGCCGAGCGCCATCGGCGCCATGCTGATCACGCTGGCCATGCCGCTCTGCTTCTCCGGCAGGCCCGGCGGTTCCTGGAGCTGGATCTCGCCGTCCGGCATCTCGGGCCCCGGACGCCGGGGCGTCCGGTTGATCAGCTCCACGCTCACTCAGGGCTCCTTCTCACCACGGCCGTTCCCTCTGGGTGACGGACGGCGCGGCACCGGAGGTTCAGCGGTGCGGGGTTCGACCGCGGCACACCGGTTGAACGCAGCACGCCGGGCAGGCCGTTCATCCGGGCGGAGAGGCGGACCACCGCCCAGCGAACCGGAGGACCGGCGTGAGCAGCAGTGTCGTGGCAGGACTGTGCCGATTGAGGTTCCATGCGCCGGGGACGGCCTTCGAGCTGGCCGTCCCCGCCGATGTGCCCCTGGCCGACCTGCTGCCCGCCGTCCTCGGGCACGCCGGTCCCGGGCTCGCCGAGGAGGGCCTGGAGCACGGCGGCTGGGTGCTCCAGCGGCTCGGCGAGGAGCCGCTGGACGAGGAGCGCACCGCCGAGGCGCTCGGCCTGCACGACGGCGACGCCCTGTACCTGCGGGCCCGCCACGAGGCCCTGCCGGAGGTGCACTTCGACGATCTGGTGGACGGCGTCGCCACCGGCATGAACGAGCGCGGCGACACCTGGCGCCCGGCCCTCACCCGGGTCCTCTCGCTGGCCCTGGCGCTGACGGCGCTGGCGGCCGGCTGGGTGCTGCTCGCCCTGCCCGGCCCGGCCGCCCCGCGCGAGGCCGCCGCCGCGGCGGTCGCCGTCCTGCTGCTGCTCGGCGCGGCCAGCGCCTCCCGGGCGATGGCCGACGCGGGCGCGGGCGCCGCGCTGGGCGCCGCCGCCGTCCCGTACCTGGCGCTCGCCGCGCTGCTGCTGCCGAACGGGCCGGGCGGGTCCGGCGGGGGCGAGCTGCTCGGTGCCCGGATCCTGGCGGCCTCCTCGGCCGGGGCCGGGGCGGCGGTGCTGGCCCTGGCGGCGGTGGGGGCGGCGGCGCCGCTGTTCCTCGGGGTGGCGCTGGTCGCGCTGCTCGGGGTGCTGTCGGGGATGCTGGTGCTGGCCGGGATGACGCTCGCCCAGCTGGTGGCGGTGGTCGGGGTGGTGGCCGTGCTGGTCGGCGCCTTCGTGCCCTCGCTGGCGTTCCGGCTCTCCGGGCTGCGGCTGCCGATGCTGCCGCGCAACGCGGACGAGCTCCAGGAGAACATCGAGCCGGTCCCGGCCGCCGCCGTGCTGCCCCGCGCCCTGGTCGCCGACGACTACCTGATGGCCCTGCACACCGCGATCGGCGCCGTCTGCGCCGTCTGCCTGACCGTGCTGCCCTTCGCCGACGGCTGGGCCGGCCCGGCCGAGGCCGGCGCACTGAGCCTGCTGCTCCTGCTGCACGGACGGGCCGTCGGCAGCATCCGCCAGCGCCTGGCCGTCCTGCTGCCCGGCGTCCTCGGCGGCCTGGTGCTGCTCACCCGCGCCGCCGCCGGTGCCTCCGCCACCGACCGGCTGCTCCTGCTCGCGGTCCTGCTGACGCTGACGGCCGCCCTCCTCGTCGCCGCCTGGACCGTGCCCGGCCGCCGTCTGCTGCCCTACTGGGGCCGCCTCGCGGACGTCCTGCACACCCTGTCCGCGCTGGCCCTGCTGCCGCTGGCGCTCCAGGCCTGCGGGGTCTACCACACCCTGCGCGGCCTGGCCGGCTGAGCCGGGCGGGGATCCGCGGGCCCGTCACCGTTCCCCGGTGGCGGGCCCTTCCGCTGTCCGCCCCGTGGCGGGCGGGCACGGCCGAACGGGCACAGCGGACCGGCTCAGCCGAACGGGCGGAGCGGGCCGCCCCGGTCGCCGGCCCGCTCCCGGGCGTCGAGGGCCGCCCACAGGGGGCCGGGCTCCAGCCTCATCGCGGCCGGGGCCCCCGGGTTGACGACGATCCCGAGGCCGGGGGGCAGCCGTTCCAGGAGCGTGCCGGGGCCGACCACCGCGTGCCCGGGGCTTCCCGCGGCCTCCAGCCAGGAGCGCGCGGAGAACACGACCACCGCCGGTTCGCCGTCCGGGAGTCCGAAGCCGCCGACGGTGCCGAACTCGTCCAGCAGCACGGCGACCCGGGCCGAGGCGAGCGCGCGGTAGACGTCGTCGCCCGGCCCGTACCCGGTCGCGGCCAGCTGGACGGCGGCGTCGACCGGGTCGGTCGGTGCGGGCCACTCGCGCGCCAGCGGCGACGGGCGGTACTCCGCGTTCGGCGCGAACTCCTCGACGGAGCCGTCCTCGCCCGCACGCCACCGGCCGATCACCGCCCAGTCCGGCGGCTGCCCCTCGCCCTGCCAGTTCGGGTCGACCAGTCCGATCCACTGCCCCGGCGCGGCCCGGGCGGCGGCCAGGATCCGCTCGGGCACCGGCGCCGTGTCGGGTGGCGGCGTGGCGGCCGTCGGTTCGTCGTGGCCCTGTCCGGGAGCGGTCATCGCGGTCCTCGCTGTCTGGTGGCTGTCAGTCGTCGGTCAGGCCGTAGTCGGGGTTCGGCGCGAACTGCTCCGCCGTTTCGTCCCCCATCGGCTCGAAGTCCTCGTCGGCGTCGTCGTCCGGCGGCTCCACCCTGCCGTAGACGATCCACTGGCTCTCCGGGGGCACGTCCGCCTCCCCGCCGTCCAGGGCCCCCTGCTGCAGGGGGTGGTCCGGGGGGATGATCCGGACCGGCCGCCAGCGCAGTCCGGCGCCGAGCAGGATCTCGTTCTCGGCCGGGCTGTGCGAGACCTCCCGGAGGAACGCCCCCGGTGTCCGGTCGGGCAGCATCAGGTACAGCCGGATGAGGCGTTGGCCGAAGGCCCCGTGCAGCCGGCTGCCCGCCGAGACCGAGACGTACGTGGGCTCGGTGACGACCTGCCCGACCTCCAGGACGCCCGGGTGCATCCCGGGTCCGACGTACGGCGCTCCCCTGCTCACCACGAGGTCCCCCGTCACCGGGCTCTGCTCGATGGAGCTGTCCAGGTTCCCGATGACCTCCCGCACCGGGCCCGGGGGCAGGGCGGTGTGGTCCCGGCCCGCCATGGTCAGCTGCCACCGGATCTGCTTGATCTCGTAGTACGAGAACTGCTCGGCGACCTCGCCGTCCCCGGTCTCGCTCGGGGCGGTGTAGAACTCCAGCGCCCCGCGTTCCTCGTCGCTCAGCCCGCGGACGAGCTCCGCCATGGGTTCGAGCCCCTGCCGGTCGTAGTAGGCGTCGCGGCCGAGCCTCTGCTGGTCGGTCCCGAAGAGCTCCAGCTGCGCGAGGCGCTCCCGGAACGCCCGCGGCATCGCGTCGAACTCGGCCGTGCTCATGGTCCAGCCCCCGTCGCGCCAGAACAGGTCGGCGGCCTGGGTTCCGTCGATGCCCGCCAGGGCCCAGCCGGACGGGTCGGCCCAGACCTCCGGGTCGTGCTCCGGGAGCTGGTGGTGCCAGCCTCCGGGCGGCGCCGCGCTGTTGTCGGAGTCGGACCCCACCGAGGAGTCGTCGCCGTTCACGATGTTCAGCCCGCCCAGGCCGTTCAGGACGCTTTCGATGTCGTCGGCCGTGTGGTCGCCGACGTGCCCGCCCGGGTTCCCGTCCGCTTCCGCGGCGGGCTCCGTCAAGCCCATCGCCGCGGTCTGCTCCGGGGTCCGGTGGTCCGGCCGGTAGGCCTCGTTCGGGACGAACTCGACCGCTTCCGTGTACCGGCCGCTCTCGTGGTCCAGTTCGGTGCCGCGCACCAGTTCGACGCCGACGATGTACCGGCCGTCGATGCCCCCGGGGAACGCGACCTCCTGTTCCTCCTCCGAGAGGCCCGGACGGTTCAGGGTCTCCCGGACGTCGATGCCTCCCGGTGCGTCGATCACGTAGCGGTGCCAGGTCCCCCAGTCGACGTGCTGGGCCGTGCGGGAGCGTGTCGTGCTCACCAGGGCCGACGCCTCGTTGCTCCCCACGTAGTCCTGGAGGTCGGGGTAGCGGTCCTCCTGCCTCGGCCGCATTCCGCCCTCGAAGACCTCGGGGTAGTCGACCATGTCGGAGCGGCTCCGCTCCCACCGGTACAGGTGGCCGGAGTCGTACCGCCACATCAGGGGCACGGACTGGGCTTCCCGCAGCGCGTCCAGGTCGACGTACCGGCTCGTCGCGACCGGGATCGGGGGCTCCTGCGCGGCGGCGTGCGGGACGTCGTCCCTCGGCACCAGCGGGACCTCGGGCACGCCGAACTCGGTGTCCAGGTAGGCGTTCCGCTCGTCGAGGGCGACGTCCAGCGGGCGCAGGTCGGGCCCGTGGTGGTGGTCCTCCGGCGCGCGGTACCGCTCGACCAGCCGGCCCTCGCCGTCGTAGGTGTCCACCCGGCCGTCGGCGAGGTAGCGGGTCTCCCCGCCGCCCGGGAAGCGGTGGATCTCCGTCCCGTCCGGGTGGCGGTGGATCTGCGTCCCGTCGGTGAGGTAGTGGACCTCGCGGTCCGCCAGGTAGTGGACCTCCCGGTCCTGGATGAAGTGGATCTCCCGGTCCGCGAAGCGCTGGATCTCCGTTCCGTCGGTGAGGTGGTGGACCTCGCGGTCCGCCAGGTAGTGGACCTCCCGGTCCGGGAAGAAGTGGACCTCCTCCCCGGTGGCGTAGCGGTGGATCTCCACACCGTTCTCGTGGCGGACCTCGGGGCCGGACCGCGAGGAGCCCTCGCCGTTGCCCGTGTTGTCCAGCGCGTGTTCCATCGGCGCCGGCCGTTCGGGCCGGCCGGCCGCCGGGTCGCGCGGCGGCGGCGTCCCGCCCGGGGCGGCGCCGGCCGGGTCCGGGTGGAAGGTCCGGAACAGCCCGGTCGACCCGTCCGGGCCCGGCTTGACGTAGACGCTCACGGTCGACGGACCGTCGGGGCCGCCCGGCCTGCCGCTGACGCCGGTGCGGCCGGTCGGCGCGTGGACCGGCAGTCCGGTCTGCTGGGCGACGGCCTGGGCCTGCTCGGCGGACTCGCAGCTGAGCAGCGTGATCGAGGCCGGCCCGCGGCTCGCGCCGCCGTCCGCGTCGGCGTTCCGGTTCGCGTCGGCGTTCACGTCCAGATGCGCGTCGGCCGCCTTCAGCGCGAGGTCGGCGAGCCGGCGCTTGAGCAGGGCGCCGACCTCGGTGCCGGTGACCCCGTGGGCCTTGGTGCCGTCGGTCAGCGGGAGGTCGAATCCCTCCGGACGGCCGTGCGCGGCGAAGAAGTAGGTGTGCTTCCCGTCCCACGGCACCTGCTGCGGCACTCCGGTCGCGAAGCCTTCGGCGGAGCGCGGCACGAAGCTCGTGACCTCGCTCAGCTCGGGGTACAGCGTCGACCGCTTCGCCCAGTCGGCCTCGTCGAAGAGCGCCTGCCCGGTCTCCCGGCCGGTGGCGTCGGTGATGGCGTGGGTGAGCAGCAGCTCGTCGGGGACGGTCCGTCCGTCCGCCAGGCGCACACCGCCGGAGGCCGGCCCGGTCTCCTCGGTGACGTCCGTGGCGGGCCCGTCGCCGGCGCGCCGGGGCGGCGGCACGGCGGCCGTGTTGTCCGTCTCCTCGGACGCCGACTCCCGGGCCCTGAGGCGGACGTACGTGACGCCGTCCTCCGTCCGGGTCAGCGTGCGCTCGGTGACCCGCATCCGGGCCCCGGGCAGGAAGAGGACCTCTTCCTCCTCCATGTGCGAGGAGAACGGCGCGATGTCGCGGCCGTTGAGGCCGGTCGCCTCCAGCTCCAGCAGGACCCGGTACTCGTCCTGGCCGTCGTACTTCTTCATGAAGCCCAACGAGGTGCTCTCGTTGGTGCTGAAGCTCGCGAACGTCCGGTGCAGGATGACATCGCCGCCGTACTCGGGCCCGGCGGGCCGGCCGGTCGGCCGCATCGGGTCCTCCAGGGTGCCGTCGCCGCGGAACAGCGTCCCCCTCGCCGCGGGCAGCAGCCGCAGCGCGTCCGCCAGCAGGTGGCTGTGCAGCTGCATCTCCCGCTGGATGCCCGCCAGTTGCTCGGCGGTCAGGGAGTCGGCGAGACTCCACGGTTCGGTCCTCGCCCGCATGCCCTCGTGCAGCTCGGGGATCCCGGTGATCGAGCCGGGCAGCGCGGTGCCCGGGTCCCGGTAGTGCTTGGCGATCAGCGCCGCGATCTTCCCGCGGAGCGCGGGGACGGCGTCGGGGCCCGGGTTCTTGAGCAGCACGTTGATCAGCGAGTAGGCCGGGCCGGTGTAGGTGTACAGCGCCACGAAGTGCGCGGGGCCCAGCAGGTCGGTCACGTCCGTCGCCCTCGCGACGCCGTTGCGGGCCATCCACTGCAGGTACGGGGGCGCCCCGAGTCCCTCGTCCGGGTTGGTCTCGGTCAGCGACTCCCAGCGCCGCCGCGTCTCCTCCAGGACCGTGTCGTTCACCTCCTTCGAGGTGAGGGCCCACTCCAGGTAGGTGCGCTCGTGCGGCAGTCCGGCCGTCAGCTCCGCCGGTGCCGGGTGGTCGAAGGCCGGCCTGACCGGCCCGTCCCAGCCCTCCACCGGAGGGCGCAGCTCCGCCGGCGGGACCCCGGGCACGTTCCGGTACAGCTCGGCGCCGTCGGCGTAGCGGTGGCCGGGGAAGGCACCGGCGAGCCGCATGCCCGCCACCACCTCGTGCAGCGAGTGCTCCCCGCCCGTCAGCAGCCAGCCGTACAGCGCCCGGGCGAACAGGTCGTGGTCGCCCTGCCCGAGGAGCCGGTACGCCTGCATGGCCTCGGCCGCGACCCGGGAGGCCGCGCCGTCCGCCGTCCTGATCCCCAGCTCCCGCAGGTCCGTCTGCCGGACGGCGTCGGCCCGCAGGGCCTCGGAATCGTCGAGCCGGAACCGCTCGTCGCGGGCCAGCCGGTGGAACTCCCGCATCACCTCGTGCAGGCTCCCGCCGGTGACGAGGTGGGCGGTGCCCTCCGCCCCGGTGGCCTCGGCGATCCGGCGCAGCGCCGCACGGGCCCGGTCGATCACCCGGGGGTCGCCCGCCGTCCACGCTCCGAGCTCCCGGTCGAAGGCCTCCGCGTGGTGCCGGTACCGCGGCTCGTCGAAGACCGTGTGCCGTACGACCGCTGCCGTGGGCGGTGGCTGGGCACCGGGGAGCACGGCGGGCGGGGTGCCGTCGCCGGGGTGGAGCTGCTGGTCGAGCGGCGTGCCGGTGTCGAGCGGCGTGCCGACGCCGAACTTCACCGCTCCGTCGATCCCGCCGTGGACGTCGCCCCGGTCGGCCTCCGGGTACGCCGCCCTGCCGTCGTCGTTCAGGTAGGCACCGAGGTCCACGGTCCCGTCCTGGGCGATGCGCTGCCAGTTGCCGCCGCGGACGATCACCGGACGGCCGTGCGCGTCCATCCCGACGCCGGAGGTGACCACCAGGTGGCCCCGGCCGTCGCCCGCCGCGCCGGCCGCGGGAGCCGGCGGGACGAACCAGACCTGGCCGTCGGCGGCGTAGGCGACGGCCTTGGGCAGCCGGGCCCACACGTGCTCCATGACCTCGCGCACGTACTCGCGGTCCGGCCGGACGTTGAGGTCGCAGGCGACGAAGCGCACCGGCTTCTCGCCGTCCCAGCCGTCCTCCTCGTAGAGCTTGAGCAGCCCGCCCGCGACGTCCGCCGGGGCGACCATGACATGGCCCATCACGGGCACGCCGTCGGCGGTGTGCATGGCCAGGGTGAGGTAGTCGTTCGCGTGCGGGAGGTTCGGGAAGACCGACTCGGTGAGCGTCCGCCAGTCGGCGTGCCGGTCGCCGACCCAGTACAGCGCCTGGGACTCCAGCACGGTGAGCTCGGGGGCGGGTTCGTACCCGGGGTCGCGCCAGCGCTGCTCGACCTCGGTGACGGCCACCGCGCGGCCGGGGCGCTTGAGCTTGTCGACCACGTCGACCAGGGTCCTCAGGTCACCCGCGTCGACCTCACCGCCGCCGTCGCCCTTCAGCGTCCGGACGTGGTCGACCAGATCCGCCCTGGTCACCTGCTGGTCGGCCGGCAGGTGCCGGGCCTCGCGGACGAGGTCGGCGGTGCGGCGCAGCCTGGTGAGGTGCGCCAGGGTGATCCGCTCGGTGCCCTGCTGCAGTTCCTGGGCGAGCTTGGCGGTGCGCCAGGCGTTCATGCTCGCCTCGCGGCGGGCCGCCTCCCCCGCGACCAGGTCGGTGACCCGGCCGGCGAGCGGGCGCCCGTGGTCCGCTCCGATGTACTCGGCCAGTGGCCACAGGTCGTCGTGGGTGCGCAGCTCGGGGACGTTGGCGAGCTTGGCCAGGGCCTCGTGCAGCCGCTGGTCCGCGTCGCTCGCCTTCGGGAACGGCGAGGGCGTGGTCCGCTCGGTGGCCTCGATCTGCACGTACGGCTCCCGCAGCGGGGATTGGAGGAGTTGCCGCCCGCCGAGGTCGAAGGTGCTGCCGGGCCGGATCAGGACCTCGGCCTCGCCCTGCTTGTCCGAGAACGGCTGGATGTCGAAGGCGCTGCCGCCGCCGCGCACGGAGAAGTGCAGCAGGGCGCGGTAGGTGAGCGGGAGTTCCGTGCGGGTCTGCATGAACATCATCGCCGTCTGGCGGTCCATGCTGGTGCTCACGAAGTCGGGGTTGCTGAAGGTCTCTCCCCCGTAGGAGGGCGACAGCCGCCTGCCGACCGGTCCCGGCACGCCCAGGACCCGGTCGCCGCGCCAGAGCTCGCCGGAGTACGGGGGGAGCTTGGCGAGCGACTCGGAGATCAGTTCCGCGTGGGCGATCAGCTCCCGCTCGATCTGCGGGAGCCGCTCCTTCACGGCGCTCTTCAGGGCCTTCCAGTCGTCGGCGGTGCGGTTGCGGGGCAGCTTGGTGAGCAGTGGTGCGAGCACCTGGTCGTGCTTGAGGATCGACGGCAGGCGGGCCGGGTCCGGTGCGCGCAGCAGCCCCGAGATCTGGACCTCCAGGGCCCGCTGCCGGGTGAGCGGACCGAACCTCAGGGCCACGTTGATCAGCGCGTAGGCGGGGCCGGTGTAGACGGCCAGCGCGTCGAAGTGCGCGGGGGTCAGCCGGTCGAGCACCTCCCGCGCGCTCAGCGGGTTGCGGCCCAGCCACTCGGCCACGACCTGCGAGGCCCGGGTCGGGTCGTTCGCGGCCAGCGTGAACCCGTCGCGGTTGCGCTGCGCGTTCTCCACCACGTCGTCCCGCCAGCCGCCGTCGGCGCGCGGCTTGTGGAGCAGGTCGTGGTAGGCCGCCTCGTGGGGCAGCATGCCGTCCTCGCCCAGCAGCGCGCGCACCTGCTGCTGCGGGATGCCCGGGATGTGCTGGTACAGCGTCGAGACGTCGTCCAGCGCGTTCGGCGGGAGCGGGGGCAGTTCGTCCAGCAGCTGCGCGCCCTTGAGGATCTCGTACAGCGAGTGGTCGCCCAGCGGCAGCATCCAGCCGATCAGGGCCAGCAGCATGTCCTGCGGTGCGCTGTCCACGACCTTGAGCAGGCGGAAGGCGTTCAGCATCTTCGCCGTGGTGGCCGAGATGCCGGTGCTGAGCGGCATGCCCTTGTCGCGGTGGGCCTCGCCGTACCAGGCGGACTTCTCGTTGAGCATGTAGTGCGCCCGGCCGGGCTTCCACGTCAGCGCCTCCCCGTCGCCGACGCCCTGCTGGTACGCCAGTTCCCGGGGGCTCAGCGGCATGCCGCGGTCCTGGAGGCCCTGCGCCGTCAGGTCGTTCGGCGGCACCGGCTCACGGGCCTGGCGGGCCTTCAGGCTGGCCAGGTACTCGGTACCGGCCTTGAGCGGTTCCGCGCCCTGCTTGATGACGGTGCCGGTGCTGAAGTGGTCCTTGGCGAACATGGTGTTGAGGCCGGGCAGGATCTCCAGCACGGAGCGGGTCCCGCTGCGGAGGAAGTCCTGCTGGGCCGCCAGCTCGCGCGGGTCCAGCCCCATCGTCTCGGCCGTCGCCGTGGGGTCGGGGGACTCCAGCATCCGCTGGAGCACCTGCTTGAGGCCGAACGGGGAGTCCTTGACGTAGGCCGCGTTGTAGAACGCGGTCAGCAGTTCCCGGGTGTTGCCGGTCCGCATCATGGTACGGAACTCCGCCAGGCCGAGCTGCTCGCCGACCTGCCCGGCGGAGCCCTCGTCCGGCTTCCTGTCGGTGTTGAGGAAGACCTGGTAGAGCTCCCCCTCCGGGGTCTCGGGGTGGGCGGCCCGCAGGGCGTCGTAGAGCCGCTGGACGGCGTTGCGGGCCGCGGCCTGCGCCTGGGGGTGCGCGAAGGCGTAGGCACCCAGCCGCGCCTCGAACTCCTCGGCGCGCCGCCGGTGTTCCGGGGTCGCGTGGAGCGCCTGCTTGGGGACGCCGAGTGGCTGGAGGTCCCGCTGGTCGACGACCGGGTGCTGCGCCGTGGCCTCGGCGAGCGGCTGCGGGTCGTGCAGCTGCGGGCCGTGGACCTCGACGACCTCCACGACCGGCCCGTGGTCCGGCGGCGGGGCGTGGACACCCGCCCCGTCGTCGACGGTCGGGGTGTGCGCCCCGGCGCCCTCCACGGGCAGCCTCAGGTGGAGCCACTGCCCGCCCGCCTCCAGCCGGGGCCGGCCCGAGGCGTCCCAGCCGACCCGCGAGCCGACCACCAGGTGGGTGCGGCCCTGGTCCTGGACCACCCAGAGCTTGCCGTTCGCGACGTACGCCTCCAGCTCCACCCCGGGAAGCCGCTCGCGCAGGGACCCCAGCACCTGGGTGACGTACTCCTGGGCGTCGCAGGCGACGAACCGCAGCGGGCGGCCGTCCCACTCGCCGGTGGCGTGGAGCTCCGCCAGCGACTGGGCCAGGTCGTCCGGGTGCAGGGGCCAGCCGTTCCAGCCCGGCGCTCCGTTCTCCGTGACGGCGTGGTAGGCGATGGTGAAGTAGCGCGCGTCCTCCTCGATCGACCGTACGCTCCGCTCCAGGTTCTCCTGCGTGGCGCGGTCGGCGAGCGGGTCCCGCAGGACGCGGACGCCCCCCTCGTGGTGCGGTGTCAGGGCGCGTGCCACCTGGATCCCGACCGGGCGCTGCGGCAGCGCCTCGCCGTCCGGGCGGGCGGGCGTGAACTGCGTCCAGTGGTCCGCGGGCGAGACCCCGGCCGTGGTGTCGGCGTGCGGGATCTCCAGCTCGACCGGCATCAGCCCGGACAGCGACCGCTCGTTTCCGGGGTCCTGGCCGGCCGGGTCGCCGCCCTTGTGGAGGGTCAGTTCGAGCTGAACGTAGCCCGTGTAGCGGGCCATCGGGGTGTTCGCCTTGGCGTTGGCCACGTTCCGGCCGCCGGCCTCGGTGACGGTGCCCAGCCGCTGCCGGTAGGCGCCGCCGACCAGCAGCGAGCCGGTGCCCTCGACCAGGGGGCCGAGGTCGCCCTGGACGCCGACCTGGCCCCGGAGGTTCCACTGCCGGCCGGCCAGCTGCGTGCTCCGGTTGCCGCCGCCCGACTCGTTCGCCGGGCTCAGCGCGGCCCTGGCGCTGTCCCCGTGGTACTCCAGCTGGACGAGGGAGGCCTTGACCGCCACCTGGACGTCGTCGACGAACCAGCGCCGGCTCACGGACGGGGTGCCGATCGCCCGCTGCGGGCCGACCGCCCCGCCTGCGCCCTGGTGGGCTCCGGCCGCCGGGGTCAGCAGGGCGGAGAGCTGGGCGTGGCTCAGCCCGGCGGAGACCACGGGCTCCAGCCGCTTCCAGGGTCCCTCGCCGAAGAAGCGCGGGCCCTCGGTCCGCAGGAGGCTCCGCAGGCCCGCGGTGTCGCCGACCCATCGCAGCACGTCGCCGGGGCGCAGGCCGGAGGTGAAGACCTCGGCGGGCGGCACCCGCAGCTCCTGCGGCAGGACGGGCCCGCGGCGCCGTCCCGGAACGGTGGCGGCCGGAGTGGAGCGGTTGGTCTCGGTCAGCACGTCGGCGTGGACGACGGTCTCCGCGACCGTACGGCGTAGCCGCCACTGCGGGACGACGGCGTTGCCGGCCTCGCCAAGGCGGTGGACGACCCCGGACATCCCGGACCGAGGGGTGCCGGTGACGGGGACCACCGGCCGGGTCTCCAGGGACAGCGGTACGGCGGGACGCCGCTCCATCACCACGGAGAGCCGGATCGCGGCCCGGTGCGCCTCGGCCGCGAGCTTGGTCTTGACGGCCGTTCCGGTCACGACGACGTCCCGGCGGTAGTCCAGCGCGTCCTGCCGCCGGGTGTGGGCGACGCCGCCGCCGACCACGGCGGACACGCCGGTGCCCACGGTCCCCAGCACGGTGAGCCCGAGCGAGTCGGCCTTCCCGCTGCCCGAGTTGGTGCCGGCCTCGGAGCTGGTGAAGGCGGTCTGGGTGCTGGAGCCGATGTTGAACTCGACCTGGGGCGCGTCGCCCGACTTGGTCACCCGGTCCACCGAGGCGGTGATCCGCACCGTGCTGCGGCCGTGCGTCAGGACGATCTCGTGGCCCGACGTCATGGGCTTCAGCAGCGGGTGCAGCTTGTCGAAGTCGAGGGCGTCGAGGAGCTTGGCCCTCATCCCCTCCCAGTCCCGGCCGAGCACCGCCCGGCCCTTCGGCTGCAGCTCGGCGACCACCGTGGCGACCGCCTCGGGACCGGTGTGCACCGTTCCGTCCGCGCCCTCCAGGTGGACCCGGGTGACGATGTCCGATGAGCCGAGCCGCTTGTCCGGGAGCTGCAGGGCCGGCGGGTTGTGGCCCGCCGGGGGCAGCACCACGTCGCGGTGCGGCGCGGCCACCAGGACCGGCGCCGACGCGGTCGTCCCCGCGAGCGACCGCTGGAACCGCTCCGGCACGAACCGGACGGTGAACACGGCGTCCCCGTCGAACAGTTCGGCCGTCTCCACGCTCTTGCCGCGGCTTCCGGTGCCGCCGGTGCGCTCGATGGTCAGGCCCCGCACGCTGTCCCTGGTGCGGGCGTAGTCGCCGGTGACGGTCACGTGCGGGACGGTGCCCTTGAGCGCGGCCCCGGCCCGCCAGCGGTTCAGGCGGTCCCAGCTGTAGCCGACCACGGTGCGCTGCTGGCTCCCGAGCTCGAACTCGAAGCCGTCCACCGTCCGCCGGTGCCGCAGGGCCAGCGGGGCGACGGTGACCTCCACCGTCCCCTTCCAGCTCCCGGTGTCCACCGCCACGCCGAGCCTGCCGCCCCGGCTGAGCCGGGACAGCGAGGCGGTCAGGCCGGCCCCGTCCAGCTGGGCCGCCAGCCGGACGGACGCCTGGGCCGACACCGGGCCGACCGTGCCGAGGAGCCGCTGGACCTCGTCCAGCACGGACGGGCCGCGCCGGCCGACGCCGAGCACCACGTCGGAGTGGCCGAGCCTGTCCGGGACCCGCAGGTGCGCGGGGGCCTGCCCGGTGTGCTCCGGCTGGGGCAGCGCCACGTCGGGCCGCGGCGCCGCCCCGTCGAACGGGTTGCCGATGACCCGGCTGTTCCGTGCCTGGGGGCGGGTGTGCGCCTGCTCCATGCTCAGCGAGGCCTCCAGCACGACGTGTTCGCCGTGCGGCTTGCCGTTCAGCGTCAGCCGGAGCTCGAACCGGGCGTCGTACAGCACCTGCGCGCTGCGGTACTTGCCGCTCGCGTAGCTCTTGGCCGAGGTCCCGCCCCGCCAGCCGTCCCGGTCGCGCACCTCGCGGGTGACCGTGGCGGTGCCCTGGAGCGTGTCCGTGAACGGCTTGCCGCTCTCGTCCAGCACGTTCTCGCGGGTGTGCACCGGCCCCTTGCCGAAGCCCTGGGCCGAGACGTTCCAGGTGTCGGAGTCGAGGAGCCGCTTCGACTCGAAGGTCGTGCTCTCCCGGACCGGGTTGAGGTCCGCCGACGACTGCTCCCGCCGGTACGTCAACGCGGTGACGTGCGCCGTGACGCCGAGGCCGAGCTTGCTCAGCGGGCCGAGCGCGACCGCGGGGCTGCGCAGCGGAACGTCCTGCGTCATGCCGACCAGGTGGGCGCCGACGGCCGACTGCGAGAACGCCCGCAGGACGTCCTCCCTGACCCCGGCCCAGGCCTTCGCCCCCAGGTGGGCGCCCCCGAGCTCGTCCAGCCGGGCGTGCAGCGGTGCGACGCTGCGCACGTCGCGGACGACCGTGGTCTCGGGCAGCCCGGTGTAGGCGGCCGAGCCGTGCCAGATCCCGGAAGGCGGGTGCGGGATCAGGGCGCCGGGCGGCAGCGCCGCGTGGTCCGGGTGCGGGGCGGGCTCCACCTGGCCCGGGGTGACCGGGCTGGTCTCCGACCGGTCGACGACCACCCGGAAGCCGAGCCCGGCGTCGACCGAGCGGGCCTGGACACGCTGCACCCTGCCGAAGGCCCCGAACTCGACCTCGATCCGCGCCTCGCCCTCGAACACCACCCCCGCCGTCTTCACCTTGGTGCCCAGCGACAGTTCGTCGCCGCCGCCGTTCAGCACGACCTTCTCCCGGCCGGTCCTGACGCCGGCGCCCAGGCCTCCGCCGCCGCTCTTGGCCGATCCGGTCGCGCTGCCCACCAGCGGGAACTGCCATCCCGAGTCGGTGGTGTCCTGCTCCGTGTGCGAGCGGGACGTCCCGGTGGCGATGTTGAACTCGGTGGGCGGCAGCTCCGCCGTCGGTTCGATCGTGTGGATCCGGGCGTTCTTCAGGGTGATGACGGCCTTGGGGCCGAGGAGGCCGTCCACCTCGATCGTCCTGGTCTCGCCCGACATCAGCGCCTTGAGGTCCTGGTGCAGCGTGCCCAGGTCGACCTGCTCCAGCAGCCTGGCCTTCAGCGCGGGCCAGGTGCTGCCGAAGTGCTCCCTCGCCTGCGCCTCGAAGCCCGCGACGAACTCGGTCATGCCCTTGGCGGCGGTCCTGGGCGCGTTCAGGTCGACGAGCGGGATGCCCTCGGCCTCCTCGGTCGCCTCCGGCCCGCGCCGCAGCGCCCACACGTCCGTCACGATGTGCGAGCCGGACAGCCTGCCCCCGCCCGGCCCGGCCCCGGGCGGGGGCAGCAGCGGAAGGACGGCCGGCTGCGGAGCGCCGGTCTCCCGGAGCGGAACCGCGACCTGGGCCTGCACGTCGACCGGGGGGACCGGCTCCGAGGACACCTCCCTGAACACGCCGACCGTGCGCCGGCCGAGGTCGAGGAACTCCGCCTTCAGGCGGAAGACGGTGTCGAACAGGGCGGCGGTCTCCGACGTCTTGCCACGGGCCACCATCCGGCTCGCCTGGGCGTCGGCCGTCCCGTGCTGCCAGCCGTGCTGGTAGCCGACGGTCTCGGTCAGGTCGGCCGGCTTGCCGAACTTGAACTTCGCCTGGGCGCCGACGTTCAGCTGGAGCAGGCGGTCGCCGGTCACACCGACCGAGGTCTGCCGCTCCGACCCGTACTCGAACTCGAAGTCGTCGGCCGCCCTGACGAAGGTGCTGCCGCCCAGGTCGGCCCCGACCCGGACGGTACCGGTCCAGGTGCCCACCGAGAAGGGCACGTCCCAGACCTCGCCCCGGGACAGTGCCGTGAGCTTGGCCTGGAGGGTCTCCGCGCCGAACAGGGTCTCGGCGAGCGTCCTGGCCGCCGCGTCCTCTCCGTGCAGCACCTGGGCGAACCGGTTCGTGAAGTGCTCCAGGAGCTGGGTGCGGGTGCTGCCGAGCCCGATCAGCACGTCCGAGGCCGCCAGGCCGTGCTCGTCGATCCGGGGCGGACGGGCGGGCAGGACCGGGCCGAGGACGGTGTGCTGCGTCCCGTTCGCCTCGGTGACGACGTCGCCCGGCTGCAGGACGGGGCCGTCGTCCTCGTGCTGTCCTTCGGTCCGCGTCGTGGAGTCGATGAACTCCCGGAAGCCGTCGAGCACTTCATCCTCGCTCGGCCGCACGACCGACCGGCTCTCCCCCTCCACCGATTCCATGAACGCCCGGAGCCTGCCGAACACCTCCTCCTCGCCCGGCCGCACGACCGACCGGCTCTCCCCCTCGACCGATTCCATGAACGCCCGGAGCCTGCCGAGCACTTCGTCCTCGCTCGGCCGCACGACCGACCGGCTCTCCCGCTCGGTCGACTCCATGAACTCCCGGAAGCCGGTGAACAGCTGCTCCTCGGCCTCGGCCCGGCTCACCTGGTTGGCCGGCTCCGGGTGGTCCGCCCGCGGGTCGGCCCCGAAGAGGTGCTCCAGCAGCGGCACCAGCTCGGGCACGTTCTCCCGCACCCACTCGGCGCCGTTGTTGCGCGCCAGCCCCGTCAGCGGGTCGCTGCCGTGGTTGTGGCCGAAGTACGCCGTCACCAGCTGCGCGAAGAACTCGTGCTCGTTGCGCGCCGAGTAGTTCCCGACCCGGTTGCCGCCCCCGTCCGTGAGCCCGCCGTCCGGCCACGCCGAGACGGACTCCTCACCGAACAGCTCCGCCAGCGCGTCGGAGACGCTCCGGTCCGCGAACGCCTGCCCCACCAGCTCCCGCTGCGCCTCGGTCAGGCCGAACTCGTGGATCGCGTGCGCCAGTTCGTGCGCCGACGTGGAGTACCCCTCCGTGTACGTCCGGTGCGGTCCCACCGGCGTCCGGGTGCCCAGCAGGTTCTCCTCCGTGATCAGCACCAGCCCGTGACTGCTCGCCCCCCGGACCAGCGACCAGTCACGCCCGTCCCCCGCGCCGTGCCCGGACGCCGCGAAGCCCGGGACCTCCGTCATCGGGACGTCGCGCGGCACCACCACGACGCGCACCCCCGAGGCCACCAGCCGATCCGCGACCTCCTTGTTCGCCAGCATCCGCACGACCAGGTCCTCGGCCGTCCGCCGCGCCGCCACCGGCTGGTGCGCCCTCGGATCGACCTCGACCAGCAGCCTGGCGGCCGCCTGCACGAAGTCCTCCGGCCCCAACTCCTCGCGCAGGCCCGTCAGGTACGCCTCGTCCGCCGCGAGTTCCCGCCGGTCCTCCGACGACAGGTGGTCCAGCGCCTGCACCCACTCGTGCAGCGGCCCGGGCACCGGCATCTCCCCGCCGCCCAGCCCCACCGGCGGCCGGCCCACCACGGCCTGTCCGTCCTGCCCGGTCGAGGCGGGCGCCGGGAACGTCGGCGACGTCGGCGACGTCGGCTGCGGCCCCGTGCCCGTCGGCGACGGCGGCTGCGACACCGGGCCCGGCGGCGGAGTGGGGGCCGGTCCGGTGAGCCGCAACTCCGACGGCAGTTCCGTGGCGACCTGGTCGACGGGAACCCCCGAGTAACCGGCCGGCACCTCGAAGACCGCGGGCACCATCTGCACGCTGGTGCCGTTCTGTCCCGCATCGGCCTTGACCATCATCCACGTACCGCCCGTGGCGACCACCGGGAAGCCCTGGGAGTCGTAGCCGGTCGAGGACGAGGCGACGAAGGTCCGGCCACCCCCGGCAGGCACGGGATCGCCGATGTGGCGACCGGGGAACGGCACGAACCAGAGGTCCTCCTTGGGGGCCCGAAGGGTGACGTGCACGTCCCGCATGGAGAGGTACACGTGGAGTGTGGCCAGGTACACGCCGCCCTGCGTCGCACCGAGGCGGGGGACGGCGAGCTCGATCTCCCCCGTCCCGCTCCAGTACCCGTGCTTCTTGAGGTCCGCGATCAGACGGGCCATCTCCCAGGAGGTGACCTGGTGCCCGTCGACCGTCGGGAAACCGTCCGCATCGGCGCGGCCCACGATCTCGAACGACATGGCCGAGCTCTCGACGTACCCGAACTCCGGCAGCACCGTGCCGTCCAGCACCCAGCCGTGGAACCCTCCCGAGGTATCCGCGAGCGGCCGGCCCTGCTGGACCCAGGCGTCGCCCGGCAGTCGGTGGACGACCGGACCGGACACCGGCGGCAGGGTCGGCGGCAGCTGAGCGCCCGGTCCCGCCTGCTGCCCCGCGGCGGCGTTCCCGTCCCCCGTCGGCGATCCGTGCGCGGTGCTCCCGTCGTCCCCCACCAGGTCGTCCAGCTCGATGATCTTTCCCTCGGACTCCTGCCCCGGCTCGTGCACCGGTTGGTCGTCGGCCGGGTCCGGATCGAGGTGCGTCTCCCAGGAGGTGACCTCGGTGCTGAGCCCGACGGTGTGCGGTGCCGGGCCCACGAGCGGCGTTCCTTCGCCGTTGCTCACCCTGAACTCGGTGTTCTCGTCCGCGAAGTACGGCCCGAGCTTCTCCGACCGGCTCCCGTGCTCCAGCCAGACCCAGTTCCCGGGGCCGACGTGCACCTGCTCTCCGACGAGGGACAGGCCGACCTTCTCGGCGACGAGGAGGTGCGTGGTGCCGAGCGGCGAGGCGGCGATCCAGACCTTCCCCGCCGCCGCGAGTGCGTGGATCCTCCGGTCCATCCGCCACAGGTGGTTCAGCATCTGGTCGGCGTACGACCGGTGGGCGTCCGACGCCAGGTCGGTGGCCAGCAGGCGCAGCGGCCTGCGGACGTCCCAGCTGCCGTCCTCCACCAGCTTGAACAGGGCGTGCGCGGCCTCGGCCGGGGTGAGGACGGTGCCGTGCAGTGCGGGGCGCCCGCCGACGGTGTCCAGCACCACGGTGAGGAAGTCGTCCCGGAACTGCAGCGTCGTCAGGAGCGGCACCAGGGCGTCGTGGTCCGCGGGCCGGTCCCCCAGCAGGTACAGGCCCGGTTCGCCCGGGACCACCGGCTCGGTGTCGGCCCGCCCGACGGCCTCCCAGGCCGTCCGCAGGTCGGCCAGGGCCGAGGCGTGGTCGGTGTACTCCACGTCCTGTGCGACCGCCAGGAGCCGGCGCAGGTCGTGGTCGCCCGTTCCGGTCCTGCCGGTCACCTGTCCGGTGAACCGCTGCAGGTCGTCCTGGGTGATCCGGTGGTCCGGGGACAGACCGAGTTCGGTGCGGGCCAGGGTGGCGACCAGGGAGACACCCGTGAGCTCGGCGAGGGTGTGCCCGACGGCCTCGTGCAGGGTGGCGGTGATCCGCGCTGAGTCCCACAGGTGCTCGGTCGCCCGGCGGACCAGGACCTCGTCCGGAGCGTCCGCCTGGGCCCGGTGCGCGTCCGGCAGCCCGACGTGGGCGCCCGCGGCCTTGGCCAGCTGCCAGAGGTCCCGGTGGAACCGCGCCTCGGACGTGTTCGCCAGGCCGGCCAGCTGGGACCTGAGCTTCTCGTGGAGCCGCTGGGGCCACTGCGGCGACCCGTCCTGCCACTCGAACGGCCGCGCGGATCCGGTCTCCATGTAGTCGATCCGCTCGTACGGTCCGGTGCTCGCGCTGCCGGTGCCGCTGCCCGTGACCGTGAGGACCGCACCGGGCTTCATCAGGATCTCCCGCTCCCCGTCCCGGAAGCGGGAGAAGGGCGTGATGTCGACACCGCTGTCGCCCGCCAGGCGGATCCGGGCCAGGACCCGGTGGGCCAGTCCGTACTGGGCGAGCTTCTCGTCGGGCGCCAGGAATTCCTGGGCCGTCTCCTCCAGCCGGCTGGTGCTGAGCAGCCCCGCACTGCTCTGCTTGTCGCCGGGCCTGGCCGCCGTGAACACGCTCTCCGGGCCGTCCAGGCGGCCCAGCCCCCACTCTCCCCGGTACACGACCCCGGTCACCGCCGGGAGCCGGTCCAACGCCTCGATGATCATCTCGGCGTGGATCCGCAGCTCCTTCTCGATCTCGGGCAACAGTTCCCTGGCCATCCGGGAGAGTTCCGCGGTGTGCTCGGGCGTCCGGTGCTTCGGCCCGGGAGTGGCGATGAGCCCGCCGAGCTCCGGGTGCTCCAGGAGCATCGATGGCACCGCGTCGACCTTCCCGGCCAGCAGGGCGTCGATCTGCTTGGCCAGCGCGGTGTGCAGCAACGGTCCGTCGTACTTCAACAGCGCGTTGACCAGCGGGTAGGCCTTGCCGGTGTAGATGTTGAGCGCCTCGACGTGGGCCACGCTCAGCCGCGCGCCGAGTTGCTCCCGCGTCAGCCCGTTGTCCGTCAGCCACTCCCGCTCGTACGGGTACGGCACCTGCCCCGGCTCGACCATCCGCTGCCACACCCGGCGCGCGGATTCCAGGCCCTCCTCCTTGAAACCGCCGTTGCGGCGGGAGCGGCTCGCCAGGGCGTGGTACACCGACTCGTGCGGGAGCATCCCGAGTTCCCGGCGCAGAGTGCTCTCGGGCAGGCCCGGAACGTGCCGGTACATCGCGGCGGCCTCGGTCAACAGGTGCGACGGTACCGGCGGGAGCTCCCCGGCGAGTTCGGCGCCCTTGAGGATCTCGTAGAGCGAGTGGTCGCCCAGCGGCAGCATCCAGCCGACCAGCGCGAGCAGCATGTCCTCCACCGGAACGTCCGGGACCTTGAGCGCGCGGAACGCGCCGAGCATCTTCGCCGTCGTCGCCGAGACGCCGGTGCTGAGCTGCATTCCCTTGGTGTTCCGCGTCTCGCCGTACCACGAGGAGGCCGTGTTGACGTCGTGCTTGAAGTTGCCGGGCTCCCACTGGAGGGTCCGGGAGGATTCGGCGCCCTGGAACGTCGTCTCCCGGGGGCTCAGCGGCATCCGGAGCTCGATGAGCTTGCGGTCCAGCTCGGGTGGGTTCGTCTCGGTCCGCGGCGTGCGGGCGTCGGAGCTGGCCCGGTACTCCCGCTGGAGTGCCATCGGGGCCCGGTGCGCGACCGCACCGGTGGCGAAGTAGTCCTTGTCGAAGTAGCCGGCCCCGCCGGTCAGCGCGTGCGAGACCTTCCGGGTGGTGCTGTTGAGGTAGTCCAGCTGCTGCGGTACCCGGGTGGTGTCCAGTCCCAGCTCGCGCAGCCGGGCGGCCGGATTCCCGTGCTCGGTCAGGCCGGTCAGCACCTGCTTGAGACCGTACGAGCCGGGCGCCTGCGTGCCGTCGTGGGCGTAGGCGGCGTTGAAGAAGGCCGTCATCAGCTCGCGGAGGTTGCCGTTCGCCAGCAGCTCGTGGAACTCGTCCCGGGTGAGGTGCTCGCCGACCTGCCCGGCCGAGGTCAGGTCCTTGCTCAGGAACACCCGGTAGACCTGCTCGCCGGTCGGGTCGCCGTGCGCCGCCTTCAGCACCTCGTACAGCCGGTACGCACTTCCCCGGGCTGCTTGCAGCGCCCGTTCGTCCCGGTAGGCGAGCAGGCCGACGGACCTCTCGAAGTTCTGCGCGACGGTCTCGTACTCCGGCGCGTTGTACAGGTGCTTGCGGCCTGCGCCGAACTCGTGCGCCTGCGGGTCCGGCGCGACGATCCGGTGCTCGGGCGTGGCGGTCAGCGGTGCGGACCCGCCGTCCTGGTGGGCCGGCAGTTCGGTGGCCACCACCTGGACGTGCTCGGCCGGGACGTGCTCGGCCGGGGCGTGCTCCGCCGGGGTGTGCTCGGCCGGGGCGGTGAGCCGGACCCAGTGGCCGCCCGGCTCGACGCGCGGGAGCCCGGCGCTGTCGAAGCCGACGTCGCGGGTGACGACCAGCCGGCGCGAACCGTCGCCCGCGACGCGGTCGGGCACCAGCCACAGGGTGCCGCCCGGGGCGTCCACCTCGACCTTCAGCGCCGGTCGCTGCTCGCGCAGCGCGGCGACGAAACGGGCCGCGTACGAGTCCGCGCCGCCGCGGCCGACGTCGCAGCCGGCCAGGCGCAGCGGCCGGCCGTCCCACACACCCCGGGCGTACAGGTCGAGCGCGGTCCTGGCCAACTCGCGGGGCGGGACGGGCTTTCCGTCGACATGCGGCGCGCCGTCCGTTCCCTTGCCGTGGAAGACCAGGGTGAAGTGGGACGGGTCGGAGGGGAAGTGGGCGAGCGCCTCGTCGGTGGCGCGCGGGTCGGAGCCGCGGTCGGCCAGCCAGTGCACGCCGGGGCGGATCTCGGTCGTGGCCGGCGGGCGCTCGTGGAGGGCGCCCGGGGCGCCCAGCGCCGAGGCGACGACCGCCGTCAGGTCGTCCCCACCGGGCAGGTCGGCGGTGTCCCGGGCCCGGACGGCACCTCCGCCGTCGGCCCCCCGGTCGTCGGCCCCTCGGTCGTCGGCGCCGCCGTGGTCGCCGCCGGTGGTCCGGATCAGGGCCCCCGCGGTTCCCGCGTCCGGGGAGCGGTCGCCGCCCTCCTCGGGATGGGCTTCCGTCCGGCGGCCGAAGACGTCCTCGTGTGCGCGCTGGTGGGCCTTCCATCCGGCCGCGTCGAAGTGGGCGAGCGTCCACAGTTCGCGGTAGTGGGCGATGAAGTCGTCGCCGTACTCGCGCTTGAGGTGGTCGGTCAGGGCCTCGTTGAGGTCGTGGCGCGCCGCGAGCCCGTCGAAGCCCTTGGCGGCCTCGCGCAGGGCGGGGGCGGCCTCCTTCTCGAAGGCGGCGTGCTCGGCCAGTTCCCCGGTGAGCTCGCGGCGGCTCTCCTCCCAGTGCTCCTGGCGGCCGGCGAGGTCCTCGTGGGAACGGAAGGACTCGTCGAAGGCGCGGGCGATCCGGTCGCCGTGGCCCTCCGCCAGGCGCTCGGCGGCGTGCGTGGACAGGCCGTGCTCGCGGGCGACGGCCTGGGCCTCCGCGGTGGCCTGCCGGCGGACGGCGAGGCGGGCGGCCTGGTGGGTGAGCCGGTCGTGCAGGGCGGCGGAGTCGGTGAGCCGGTCGAGGGCGCCGCGGAGCGCGGCCGGCTCGCCGACGCGTTCGGCGGCGGCCCGGTCCGCTTCCTCGGCGAGTTCGCGGAGCACCGTGTCCCTGGCCCGCAGCACGTCGGACTCGCCGGCGCCGAACTTCTCGGCGAACTCCTTGCGCGCGGCGTCCTCGGCCCAGGATTCGGCCGCCTTCTCCGTCTCCGCGACGGCCCGGCGGATCGCCGCCTCGCGGACCGCCTGGACGGCGAACTCGTGCGGCAGCGACCGGTCGTGCCCGGCCAGGGACCGGGTGAACAGCTCCACGGCCTCGTCGCGGTCCCGGCGCTTGCCGGTCGCCGCGT
This sequence comes from Kitasatospora sp. NPDC054795, assembly GCF_053611565.1. Taxonomy (NCBI): domain Bacteria; kingdom Bacillati; phylum Actinomycetota; class Actinomycetes; order Kitasatosporales; family Streptomycetaceae; genus Kitasatospora; species Kitasatospora sp. NPDC054795. The sequence continues at coordinate 18,726 of NZ_JBSHAP010000012.1, read as the reverse complement.
CGAGCGGGCCGGCCGCCTTCTCGAAGTCGGCGGCGAGGCGGTCGCGCAGCCGGTCCCGGACCGCCTGCATGCTGCTCGACGACAGGTCGGGGCGTTCCGTCACCCCGGCGGCGTCGAGCAGTTCCCGGTCGGCCGGGGAGAGCCGCTCGTACCAGTCGTGGGCGGCCCGCTCGACCCGGTCCTTGGCGAGAGCCAGGGCGTTCGCCCGGTCGGTGTGCAGGGCGAGTTCGTCGCGCGCGTGCTCGGTGAGCCGCTGGAGGGCGTTCCCCGCCCGGGTGTTGGCCTCGGTGGTGAGGCTGTCCGCGTCGGCGTAGATCCGGGCGACCTCCGCCTCTGCCCGCGCCTTGAAGTCCTGCCGGACGAGGTCCACGACGGGAGCGGGGGTGCGGTCGGGGGTGTGGGCGACGCCGGTGTCGCCGTCGGTGATCCGCGGGGCGTTCCAGGCGGCCGCCGCCCGGTCGAAGTGCTGCACCGCCACCCGGACGGCCGCCTCGCGGACGGAGGCGACCCGCACCAGGCCGTCGAGGTCGCCGAGGATCCGCTCGCGCTCCCCCGGCCGGGCGGCCAGCTCCTCGTACATCATCGCCCGGGCGCGCTCGTGGACCGCTCCGCGCAGGTTCGCCGGCGCATCCTCCGGGAACCGGCCGGGGGCGTCGAGGGCCTCGTTCAGCAGCCGCTCGGCCTCGTCCTCGCGCCGGTGGCCGCTGCCGTCCGGGTCGGCCCGCAGCTCCTCGGCCGCATCGGTGAGCTTGGCCTCGTACTGGTCCTGGAGGTCCCGCTGGGTCCGGCGCCACTGCTCCGCCCGCTCGCCGTCCGCCTCGGCGCGGATGTGCTCGGGGGCGTCGGTGTAGTGGTAGGAGTCCGGTTCGGTGCCGAAGCGCACGGCGGTGTCCATGGGGCGCAGGTCGCCCTCGGACTGGTGCTGGTACTCCGTCGGCTTCGTCGACGCGGTCGTGGTGACGATCGGCTGGTCGCCGTCGGGCGACTTGGCGTACGTGTGCCATTCGCCGCCGCCGACGACCGCCGGGCGGCCCAGCGAGTCGAAGCCGACCTTGTCCGCGACGATCACGTGGCCGGTGCCGGAGGCCGTCTTCATGGTCGTACCGTCGAACCCGGGCGCCACCCAGACCGGCCCGTTCGCCGCGACGGCCTTCAGGTCGGCGAGCTTCGGGTGCGACCAGACCTCGGCCATCACCTGCCTGATGTAGTTCGGGTGCGCGCTGTCGAGGTTGCAGGAGACGAACTCGATCGTGCGGCGACCGCCCGACAGGTGTCCGAGGCTGTCCAGGCCCACGATCACGGCGGCCAGGTCCTTGGCCGATACGGGCACGCCGCTCCCGTCGGTGTGGATCGCGACGGTGTAGCGGTCGTTCCGGACGGGCAGCAGCGACAGCACGTCCGGCAGGTCGGCGCCCGGCTTGCCCGCGACCCACCCGGGCTGCCGCCCCTCGCCCTCGGGCAGGAAGTTGCCGCGGTCCCACGGGACGTCGCCGTCGCCGCCCGTGCGGAGGTAGTCCAGGCGCTCGTGGACGACCGGCTCGGGCTTCGGCTGTGCGTCGGGCTTCGGCTGCAGGTCGGGCTGCGGCTCCGGCCGGGGCCTCGACGGCCCGTCGGACCCGTCGGACCTGTCGGATCCCTTGGGCTCCTTGGGGTCCTTGGGATCGTTGGGGTCCTTGGGATCCTTGGGGTCGTGCGAGTCCTTCGGCTTCGGGTCGAGGTCCTGCCGCTCGCGGGTGCCCTGGTTCCCGCCGTCGTCCTGCTGCCGGGGCGGTGCGGCCGGCTGCTCCACCGGAATCGGTGCCTCGGCCGACGACTCCGTCCTGGACCGCGTCACGGGCGGGGCGGACCCCTCCGAGGTCTGCTCCGCGGTCCGCTGCTCCGCGGCCGTCTGCTCCGCGGTCTTCTGCTCCGCTTCGTGCCTCGGTGCCTGCTCCGGCGTCTCCTTCGGGCCCCCCGTCGTGTTGGCCGGCTTCGGCGCCTCCGGCCTCTCGTTGTTCGAGGAGGACTTGGGCGCCTCGGACGACGTCCTCGTCGAGCCGTCCCCGCCGGTCGTCCTCGGACTGCCCGCCGGGGGCTTCGCCGACTTGTCCCCGGCCGGGGCCGCGGAGCCGTCGGAGTCCGTCCTCAGGTTCTCCGGCCGCGAGGCGTCCAGCGGGCCGGTCCCGGGCAGCTTGCCGCCGATTCCCTCGGGGCCGACGCCCACCGCCCCCGCCCCCTCCGGGCGGGAGACCCACAGGGAGGTCGGGTGGCCCATCAGGGTGGACACCACGGCCAGCGGGAAGCGCGCGTAGTTGGGGAGGTTGATGTCCTCCATCCGCAGGCGCAGCGGGCCGCCGGCGATGTGTCCGAGGTGGCCGAGCGCGCCCATGGCGACGCCGCCGTAGAAGCTCTCGACGCTGACGGTGAACTTGTGGTTCTCGCCGAAGGCCAGGTTGTACGCGCCCTCGGTGACGATGTTCTGGACGCCGCCCTTGAGGTAGTTGCCGACGCCCTCGCCGAACCGGTACAGGAACTGCCCGGCGGTCTGCGGGTGCAGGCCGTCCATCAGGCTCACCGCACGCCCCGCGAGGTCCTGGGTGGCCTGGATGGTGTCCCGCAGGTGCTGCTGCTCCGCCTGGAGGAACTTCAGGTCCCTCATCCCGCTGTCCAGCGCGCCGCCGCCGAGCTGCTTCAGCTCGTTCTGCATGTGGCCGATCTGCTTGGTGATGCCCTGCAGTTCGGCCCTGAGCGTGCCCGACTCCATCCTTCCGCTGGCCGCGACGAGCGTCGACACCAGCTTGTTGACGGTTCCCAGGTCGATGGCGTAGCGGGCGCCCTGGCTGGCGAGCCGCGAGGCGATCAACCGGCCCGCGGCGTTGGAGAGTTCCTTGTCGATGCCGAGCTCGAGGAGCTGCCGCTCGAAGGTCTCCCCCATCTTCTGGGTGAGCTTCTCGACCTTGCTGAGGTGCTCGGCGACGTTCTCGATCCCCTTCTCGCCTGCCTCCTTGCCGAACTTCTCCCCGACCTTGTCCGCGAGCTCCTTGAGGGCGTTGTCCTGGACCTTCTTCTCGGTGTTCTTCGCGACCTCCTTGGCGGTGTTCTTCGCGGCTTCCTTGGCGGTCTTCTTCGCGAGGTCCTTGGCGACGTTCTTCTCGGCCTGCTCGATGGCGGTCTTGAGCGTGAGGCTGCCCTCCTTCCGCATCAGGTTGAGGGCCTCCTTCAACGTGCCGGTCGGGAGGTTCTTCAGCAGGCCCTTGAACTCGGAGCCGGCCAGCGCCTTGAGGTCGGCCTGCAGCCCCTTGCTGACGCCGCGCCCGAAGATCCGCCCGAAGGCCTTGCCGAGGCCGAAGGTGAACAGCTCCAGCGGACCGGTGAGCAGGCCGTTGATCGCGCCCATCTCGATCGACTGGATGAAGGATTCCTTCTCCCACTTGTCCTTGTGGCCCTGGCCGATCTGGATGCCCTGGATGATCCCGTCCATCAGCATGGCGGTGGTGATGGAGAGGAACTCGTGCAGCAGGAGCTGCTTGAACAGCCAGATGAAGACCTGCTTGATCACCGCGCCCGCGGTCTCGTAGGCGACGAAGATCCCCGCGAGCGAGCCGCCGAAGGTGATCGGCGACATGGCGATCGCCCAGGCGATCTGGGCCACCAGCTGGATGAGCTGGGCGATGATCATCCACTTGGCGTACTCGACCTGGTTGGCCACCTTGTGAGCGAAGTCGCCGAGCTGCTTGGCCATCTCGCCCGCCGCCGAGACGTAGTCCGGGCCGTCGGTCTCGCCGATCAACTGGCGCATCTGCTCCATGAAGGCGTCGGCCGCCGCGCCCTCGAAGCTCTCGCCGCAGAGCTTGACCAGCTCGACCAGGTAGCCGCGGAGCTCGGGGACCTTCTCGTGGATGGCCAGGTAGTCGTCGCCCGCCGCGCGCAGGTGGTCCTCGTTCGCCTCCGGCCACTTCATGCCGGTCACGATGCCGAAGAACTTCGCCAGGCCCGGCGGCAGCATGATCGACACGGTGGTGCACTCCTGGCAGTGGACGAGCGGGGAGGGGGGTGCCCGGCGGCGGAGGACCGACGGACCGGTGGGGCCCGCCGGGGCACGGCGGGCCGGAGGCCTCGTCAGGCGTTCTTGGCGTCCTGGTCGGCGTCGTTGAGGATGTTGGAGGTGTTCGTCCCGCCCCTCCCGGCGCTCTCGACCGTTTTCCGCACCTTCTTGAACAGCGCCGTGATCGACGTGGTGGGCTCGTCGACGTTGTCGTGGTACGTCGTGCCGATCTCGTCGTGGCCGGCCGAGTTCTTGTTGTACTCGTTGATCTCCCCGGTCTTGACCTCGAACTCATGGAAGAGGTCGGACAGTTCGGGGTACTTGGAGAACTTGTCGGTCAGGTCCGACAGCGCGGTCAGCCTCGGCTTAGCCACGGAACTCCTCCTGCCGGTCGCGCTTGCGCCGCTCCTCGGCCGCCGCCGCGTCGGCGAACCCGGGCCGCATCTGCCGCAGCGGGGCGAAGAGGTCGTCCAGTTCGGTGCCGCCGGTCATCGAGGCCGCCAGGCTCTCGCCGAGGCCGCTGAACCCGCTCATCGTCTCGGCCACCCGGTCGCCCATGTCGGCCCGCGCGGTGTTCAGCACGTCGATGAGGGCCTTGGACAGCTCGCCCGGGGCCATCGAACGGTAGGCGGTGGTGTGGAAGGTCAGCGACACCACCTGTCCCTGCGCTCCGACCACGGCGGTGACCAGCCGGTCCTTGGAGGTCACCGAGGCGGTCGCCGTCTCCAGCTCCTTGGCCGCCGCGGCCATCCTGGCCTGCTGTTCCCCCAGCGCGGCCATCGCCTGCTCGATCTGTGCGGTGAACGGGAACTCCACGCCCGCACCTCCCTCTCTTCCCGAGGGTGCGTCCCGGGCCCGGAGGTGTCGGGCCCGGGACGCCCCCGGGCGAGGGGGGGGTAAGGGGGGTTGAACGCGGGCGCCCCCCCCCCCCCGGGTGAACCGGCCCGGGCCGCCCCCAACTCGGGCCCGG
>NZ_JBSHAP010000012.1:0-13722 GCF_053611565.1 Kitasatospora sp. NPDC054795 | reverse complement strand
GGGGGGGGGGCCCGGGGCCCGTGGGGGGCGCCCCCGGCCCCCACCGGTCCATGGGGTCGTACGGTCCTCTCTACGGCTGCGCCCGCCCGCCCGGTTCGACTCCGGCCGCGAGCGCCCCGATCAGCGGCCGATGACGCCCGTCACCGCACCGGAGTCGGTGCCCCAGACCTCCTCGTCCTCGGACAGCCAGGTGGTGCGCTGGCGCTCCTTCTCGCCCTGGCCGCCGGCGGCCCCGGCGCCGGCACCGGCACCCATCGGCGGCATCATCGGGCCGCTCATGCCGCCGGCACCGCCGGTGGTCGAGATGCCCCGGCCCATCAGCTGGGACTCCTCGGCGGCGGCCGTCGCGGCCCGTCCCGCGGCGGAGCGGCCGGCCTGCGCCTCGGCGGCGAGTTCGGCGCTCCTGGCCGGGTCGAGCATCGCCGCCGTCCTGCCGCCGACGCCGATGGTCGGCGGGCCGGACGCGCCGATGCCGCCGACGCCGCCGCGGCTGCCCGAGCCGCCGAACGACTGGCCCGCCAGGTCCGAGCCGCCCTTGAACGAGGTGGTGATGCCACCCGTCCCGGTCCCGGTGGAGATCCCGCCGAACGACGGCAGCCCGGCCCAGTTGCCCCCGCTGGAGATCCCTCCGCCGGGGTAGCTGACGCCGGTGCCGGGGCGGCCGGCGATGATGGCGTGCGCCTGGTCGTTCATCAGCTGCTCGAACTGGGAGACCGGCCTGCCGTCCGACCCCCGGACGATGCCGTCCTTGTCGATCGTGTCGTCCTTGCCGAGCACGACCGTGTTGCCGTTGGCGTCCTTCAGCAGGTTGCCGTCCGGGCCGGTGACGGTGCCGTCGTCGTTCCGCTTGGAACCGACCGGCACCTTGAACGCGCCCCCGCCGGTCGTGTTGTCGGTGCCCGGCACGGTCGTCGGCTTGCTGACCGTCGTCCCCGGGGGAACCATGATCGGCTTGCCGTCCTTGTCGAGCACCGGCTTGCCGTCCGGGCCGATCACCTCGCCCTTGCCGTTGACGGTGCTGCCGGGCGGCACGGTGATCGGCTTGCCGTCCTTGCCGAGGACCGGCTTTCCCTTTCCGTCCAGCAGCGTCGACTGGCCGCCGCCACCGGGGCCCTTGTTGCCACCGATGCCGCCGGGGTTCCCGGGCACCGTCGTGGGCGGTGGAGGCGGGATCTTGCCCGTGCCGGAGCCGCCCCCGGGTCCCTTCTTGTCCTTGTTGTCACCGATCCCGCCGATCCCGCCGGTGCCGCCACCGCCCGCACCGCCGCCCGCACCGCCGTCACCCGCGCCGCCACCGCCGGTACCGGGCGGCGGCTTGGGGCCCTCCTGGGTCGGCGGCTTGTCGGCCGGCAGCCACTTCTGCGGGGGTTCGAGCTTCTGGAGGACGGCGGCGGCGTGCGCGTACGCCGTCTTGAAGGTGGCCATCACCTCGGTCGCCTGCTTGTCCAGGACGATCTCGATCCACGAGGTCCAGATCTTCTTGGAGATCTCGTCGATCCACGCCTTCAGGGCCTCCTTGTCGTCCGGCGACGGGGCCGCTCCGGTGGCCGTGAATTTGAAGGTGCGCGTCCCGTCACCGTTCGTGGTCATCGTCGGCGTCACGTAGGCCGTGGCCGCGCCGAAGGCCGAGTGGACGCACTCGGACGGCCAGGAGAACGACGCCCCCTTGCCGTCCTTGTCCAGGTCGTCGTTCTTGAGGGCCCACTTCGTCCCCGCCTCAAGTCGGCTCTTCGGGACCGCCCGCCAGGCGGCGTAGCCGTTGTACAGCCCCTTGTACGCGGCGCGCAGCGCCTCCCCGGTCTCGCGCAGGCACTTCGCCTTGGCGTCGGCGTCGTCGCCGAGCTCGACGTGCACCTGGATGAGCTGGTTCCGCAGCCCGATGAGGACTTCCTTGAACCGGCCCGCCGCACTGCCCTGGAACTCGCTGCCGGCGCCCTCGACGCTGTCGGCCCAGCCCTGGACTTTCCCCTGCTGTTCCTTGACCCAGGTGTTGACGGCCGAGATGACCGTCGCCGCCTGATCGAACGTCGCGGCATTGGTGCGGTCGTTGAAGCCGCCGCCCCAGATCAGCGGGCCGAGGATGTTGTCCGCGGCGTGCCCGAAGTGCCCGAGCGGGGTGTCGGTGTCGCCGGCGGGCGGCTGGAGCTGCCAGAAGTTCCAGTCGACCGTGACGCCGACGATGGTGCTCCTCTCGTAGACGTCGCCGTCGACCTTCGGATAGACCCACTCGGCCCACATGTCGAAGCCGGCCTGGCCCTTGTCCTTGTCGTACGGCTTCAGTGCGTCGTTCGTCGTCCTGAGGGTGCTGCTGACCTGGATCCCGGTGATCCACGGTTTGCCGATGACGGCGTCCCGGCTCGTGATCGAGCTCTGGGTCGAGGCCGCGAACGCCGCCAGGCCGTCTTCCCACGGATAGTGCTTCGGTGCTGTTTCTGCCATGACTTCCTCCCGGAGGCACACGGGGCGGAGCGGGAACGGAACGATTGCCGGCCGGTCGTCGGACGGACGGTCCGCCCGACGACCGGGGGGCTCAGCCGGTGCTGGTCGGGGGCTTGGGAGTGCCGCCGCCCAGGACGTCCTTGAAGAGCTCCATCGTCTCCGCCTCCGTCAGGCTGTGGTCCTCGCCGTCCGCGAACATGACGCCGGCCATCTCCAGATCCAGCTTGGTGTGCTTGGCGTCGAGCTGGATCGTGGTCAGTGCGTCCTTCACACTGCCCATGAAGGCGTCGACGCCGGTCTTCAGCGTCTGGATCTCCAGCACACTGGTGTTGCCCGGCAGCACGGGCGGACAGGTCTGCACCGTGTTCGCCTCCGTGCCGAGGTCGATCCGGAAGGTCTCCAGATTCGTGGCGAACGCCTTGAGGCCGCTGGTCGAGACCTTGATCGTGGTTTCACCCATGGGGAGCGCCTCCGCCCTCTCGACTAGCCGAACTGCTTCCGCGCGCTCTGGTCGGCCTCGTTCATGATGTGGTGCATGTTGGTGAGCTTCCCGCCGGCGGCGATGATGTCCTGGTTCATCTGTCCGGCGTTGGCCGTCACGGCCTGCTTGAACTCCGTGAAGGCGTCGGCCGCGGCACCCTGGAAGTTTCCGCTCTCGGTCAGGGAGTTGAGCTTGCGCTCCACCTCCCACAGGGCGTCGTCCATCAGCTGGCCCGCCTGGCCCAGCTCGCTCGCCGCCTGGGCGACGGTCTCGTGGTGGAGCTGGATGCTCCCGAAGTTGTCCATCGACATGTGCTCGTTCCCTTCCTCTCGGTGACGCGCCGTCAGGCGCCGTTCAGCGCGTCGACGATGCCGTCGGCCGCGTGCAGTCGGGCCTCTTCCTCGGCGTGGCTGAGGACCTGGTCGGCGACCTTGGTGGACTCCGCGAAGCGTTCGAACGCGCCGATGACCGTGTGGTAGCGGGTCATCCAGTCCTCGACCTTCTGCTGGAAGGTCGAACTGGCCCCGGAGATGTATCCGCTGGCCAGTTCCTGCTTGATCCGCTCGACCGTGCGGCCGGCGGTGATCATGCCCTCGATCTGCTGTTCGATGTCGGACAGCGCCTTGCGGATCGCCTCGTCCTGTTTGTTCAAGTTCGCCGGCGTGCTCACCAGGTGCTCCTTTCTCTCCGCGCGCCGGTCGCGCGCGGCTCTGATCGACTCAACGGGACCGCCGCGACCGGCGGTTCAGCCGCAGGTCGCCGTCGTGGCGGCGGGCCCGGCGGCGTCCACCGCGACCCCCGCGACGGGCACGGCGGCGGTTCCGGGAACCCCTGCGGTGACCGCCGCGACGGTGGGCGCGCCCGAGGCCGCGGCGTCCGCCAGGGCCGCCGGGTCGAGGCCCGGGCCGGCCGGCAGCAGGGCCACCACCGCGGCCGGGACGGCGACCGGCGTCGCGCCGCCGTAGCCGAGCTGCTTGACGACCGCCGCCGAGGGCAGCGGGTAGCGCACCCCGGCCTCGGTGACCAGGTACTCGGTGCCACCGGCGCCGGCGCCCGACAGCGCGCGCACCAGGGCGCCGCGCCCCGGCCGGACGGCGATCCGGTCGGCGACGGTGCAGGCCGCGCCCGCCGTGCCGCTCGCCGGACCGGCCGGGGCCGCCGGGGGGCGGCCCTCGTAGGCCCGGCCGCCGGGCAGCACGGTGACGGCGGTGGTCGGGGCGCCGGCGCCGGTGTGCAGGTCCGCACAGACGCCCTCGCCGTGCAGCGGGGCGACCAGCGTCGGCGGCGCCTCCGGGAGCCCCGGGGGCGGCGGTCCGCCGGGCGCGCTGTGCCCGGCGAGGTCCAGGGCGCCGATCGGCGCGGGCGCCGGGGCCGCGCTGCCGTACGCCTCCTTCTGGGTGCGCGGGTCTCCGAGCAGCAGGGCGTACAGGGTCGGGGTGAGCGGGGCGAGGCCGTCCTTGGTGAGCAGGTAGTGCGCGCCGCCGGGGGCCTCGAAGAGCTGGCCGATCCGGGTCGGCTTCCCGCCCAGCGCCGGGCCCGCCTCGCCGCGCCGGGCGACGGCGGGCGCCGCGAGGTCGGGCCCGGCCGGCAGGGCGTTCAGCACCCCGGCCGGCACCGGGAACGGCGTCGCACCGCCGTAGCCGAGCGCCTGGAGCGCCTGGTTGGCGGTGTCGACGCGCAGCCGCTGGCCCTGCCAGAGCAGATGCGTCGAGCCGTCCGGGGCGGCGACCAGCAGACCCTGGCCGGGCGCCAGCGCCCGCCCCTCGGCCGCCGGGTCCACCAGCAGGGCGAGCTTCGGTACCGGGGCGCCGGTCGGGCCGGGCTGGGCGGTGGCGCAGACCAGCCAGGTGCCGCCCGCCAGGTCGGCGGCCGGCGGCAGCCCGTCCGGGGCGCCGACGATCCCGACCGGGGCGCCGCGCGGCGCGTCCGCGATCGACGCCCGGCTCACCTGCCGCACCGTCATCTGCTCACCGGCCAGCAGCCTGGCGCTGGTGTCGTTCAGCACCGGGTGCAGCTGCCCGCCGATGGACAGGTACCGGGCACCGGTCTCCTCGACCACCACCAGCGTGCCGGGCTTGGCCCAGCCGTCACCGCCACCGGGCCGGATCACCCCGTACACCGTGACGCCCAGCCCGATCAGCACCCCCACCGCCAGGCCCGTCATGGTGCCCCGGGTGGTACGCCCGGTGGGGGTGTCCGGCGCGTCGGGCTCCGCCCGCAGCATGCCCGAGGCCAGCCTGCTCATCACGAACAGGTGTGCCTGCACCTGGTCGCGTCGGGACTGCATCCAGTTCCTCCCCGGTTCCTCACGGACGCACCCGCTGCTTCGCGGCCGCACCGCTGCGCGCGCCCACTTCGGTCCTACGGCCCCCCGCACCGGCCGGGTTCACCGCCCCCGCCGGGCCCGCGGCGGCCGGACGTCGCCGCCCGGGCCCACCGGGGCGGGGCCGGGCGCACCAGGACGGGTCCGGCCCCCACCCGTCACTCGCATCGGCGCCGCGAAGTGGCATGCCCGGGGTGCCTGGCCGAGGCTGGGGCGGGGGTCCAGCCTCAGAGGGGTACGGTGCCGATGTTCGAGACGAGCTTTGCCTTCCCGCGTTCGCTGGAGGAACCGGTGGCCGGCGCCCGGGGCCGGGTGGCGGTGGTCGGGGCGGGCGTCTCCGGGCTGGTGTGCGCCTACGAGCTGCAGCGCCGCGGGTTCGACGTCGTCGTGTACGAACGGGCGAACCGGCCGGGCGGGCGGGTGCGCACCCACCGCTTCTGGGACGGCACCCACGTGGACCTCGGCGCCATGCGCATCCCCGGCAACCACCACTGCGTGCTGCACTACGTCTCCCGGTTCCGGCTGGCGACCCGCCCCTTCGTCAACGCCAACCCGCACGCCTACTACCACCTGCGCGGCCGGCGGGCCCGGGTGCGGGACGTGGCGGCGCTGTTCCCCGCGTACGAGCTGCGCCCGGCCGAGCGGCAGCCCCCGGGCCCGGTGCTGGACCACCTGCTCGGCTCGGTGTGGCGCACCCTGACCGTGGAGCAGCAGCGCCGCACCCTGGAGGGCCACTGGGACGACCCGGCGCTGGAGCGGGCGGCCTCGGTGTCGCTGTGGCAGTTCGTCCACGAGCACCTGTCGCAGGACGCCTGGGACCTGGTCGGCCACGCCACCGGCCTCGCCCACTACGAGCAGTCCTCGCTGCTGGAGGTGCTGGTCGACTACTTCGGCCTGTTCCACCGCGGGCAGGTCGAGCTGGTCGACGGGCTGGAGGCGCTGATCCACGCCTTCGTCGGCTCGCTGCGCCCCGGCACGCTGCGGCTCTCCACCCAGGTCGACGAACTGGCGCTGACCACGGACGGCGTCCGGCTGCACGGCCGGCGGATCGGCGCCCGGCTGCACGAGGACGTCGACTACGTGGTGTGCTGCGTCCCGGCGCCCGCGCTCGACCGGATCACCGTCACCCCGGGCCTGCCGCACGCCCAGCGGCACGCCATCCGCGGCATCAGCTACGCGAGCAGCATCAAGACCGTCCTGCACCTCACCCGCCGCCGCTGGGAGCTGGAGGACGGCATCCACGGCGGCGGCAGCTTCACGGACCTGCCGATCCAGCAGTGCTGGTACCCGTCGGACAACGCGGTGCGGGCGAAGAAGGACGGGGTCAACGGCAATTCCGGCCCCCGCTGGGCGGTGCGCGACCCGCTGCGCTCGGCCGAGCCGACGGCCCTGCTCGGCGCGTACCTGTGGGGTGCCAACGCCCGCCGCTTCGCCGCACTGGAGCCGGCGGACCGGGACGCGCTGGTGCTGGACTGCCTGGAACGGCTCCACCCGGGCATCACGGGGGACGTGGACGACATCGTGCACTGCAACTGGGACGTGCAGACCGGCATGGGCGGCGGCGCCTTCGCCCACCTGACGCCCGGCGAGCACACCCGCTACCTGTCCGTGCTCGGCTCCGCCCACCCGGCGGAGCAGCCTCGGATCTTCTTCGCCGGCGAGCACCTGTCCGGCGCCCACGCCTGGTGCCAGGGCGCGGCGCAGTCCGCCCTCGGCGCGGTGGGCGCGCTGCTCGACCGGGCCGGGCACCCCCGGGTCGTCACCCGGGTGGGGGCGGTGTGACGGAGGACGAGGCCCGTCCGGCTCCGGACCCCGCCGCGGACCCGGGCCCGGCACTCGGCCGGGCCGAACTGCTGGCCCCGTTCCGGCCCGGCCGCGGTGAACTGATCGGCATCGAGGTCGAGTGCGGCCTGGTCGACCCGGTCACCGGACTGGCCGCCCGCTACGACGGCGAGCGCGGCGTGCTGGCCGTCCTGGAGGCCGTGCTGGCCAGGTGGGGCGGCGAGCGGCAGGAGGACGCCGGACGGCTGACCGGGGTCCGGCTCCCGGACGGCAGCCAGATCACCCTGGAGCACGGCGGCCAGATCGAGTACTCCTCGACGCCCGTCCCGTCCGTCGCCGAGGCGGTGGACGACATGCGCGCCGCCCTGGAGCAACTCGCCGAGCTGGTCGACCGGTTCGGCCTCGCCCTGCTGCCCGGCGCCTACCTGCCCTTCGACCGGCTCGCCGACATGCGCTGGGTGCCGATGACCCGGGGCGCCATCATGCGGGACTACTTCACCGGGCTCGGCGAGCCCGGCAGCCGCGCCCGGTACGTGATGGCACTGTCGCTGTCCACCCAGGTCACCCTGGACTACCTCTCCCCCGCCGACTTCACCCGCAAGCTGCGGATGCAGACCGCCGCCGCCCCGGTGGTCTCCGCCATGCTCGTCAACTCGCCGCTGCAGGAGGGAAGTTCCTCCAGCGGTCTGCTGTCCCACCGGTCCTGGGCCTGGCTGCGGATGGACCCCCGCCGGGGCGGAGTGCTGCCGCCCGCGCTGCGCCCCGACGTCACCGCCGGGTCCGTCGTCGACTGGGCGCTCGACATCCCGCTGATCCACTACCGCACCCCGGACGGCCGCTACCACCCGGCTCCCCCCGGGCGCACCTTCGCCGAACTGCTCCGGCACGGCTACCCGGACGGCTCGCGGCCGACCCCGGCCCACTGGAGGGCCCACCTCAACCAGCTCTGGACCAGCACCAGGGTCCGCGACACCCTGGAGCTGCGCGCCTCGGACGGCCCGCCGTACCCGTTCGTCCCGGCCGTCCCCGCGCTCTGGGCCGGACTCAGCTACCACCCCGCCTCCCTCTCCGCCGCCTGGGAGCTGCTCGGCCGCTACACCCTGCACGACCACCGGGCGGCGCTCGCCGAGCTGCCCGCCCTCGGCCTGGCCACCCGCCTCGGCGGCGACCCGGTCCGCCCGCTGGCCGCCGAGCTGCTGCGGCTGGCCCGGGCCGGCCTCGCCGCCCGGATCGCGGCCGGCCTCGAACCGCCGCACGTGCTCGGGTACCTGGACCCGCTGGAGGAGATCCTCAACACCGGACGGACCTTCGCCGAGCAGTGCCGCGAGCGCTGGCACGGGGACCTGCGCCGCGACCCGGCCCGCTACGTCGCCGCCTACCGGGTCTGACGCCCCGGCGGACCCCGCGGCGGACACCTCCGCGTCAGCAGTTCGTCAGCGCGGTGTCAGCAGCCCGTCAATCCGGCCCGCGGCGGCCGCGAACCGGCGGAAGCTGGACGGACCGCACCTGCACGACCCGCAGGTCCTCCCGGAGGTGAGCCGCATGTCCGTCCTCGCTGGGTTCCATTCCGTCGTCCCCGACGTGCCCCGCCACGGCCACGGCCCGCGCACCGCCGTCGCGCGGGTGCTGGACCGGCTGGCCGCCAGCCCGCTCGACAGCACCGTGCTCGGCGCGATCGGTACGCCCCGCCCGTCCGGCCTGCGCGCCCGGTGGCGCCCCGCGCCCCGGCCGGACGACACCACCGCCCTCGAAGCCACCTGGTACCCGGAGCGCTGACACCGCCCGACAGCCGTCCGAGCGGCGGTCCGCGCCCGGCGGCGGCCCGGCGCGGACCGCCGTTCGGCGCAGCGCTCCCCCGCACGGCACGGCCCCGGCCCGGGGTGCGCGCCTATGGTGGGCGAATGACCGATCGTCGGACCGCCCGGCCCGGCATCGCCCGGGTGGGGCACCTCGTCGCCGCCGCCGCTTTCGCCGTCTGCATGGCGGGCACCACCCTGCCCACTCCGCTGTACGGGCTGTACCAGGAGAAGCTCGGCTTCTCCGAGCTGACGGTGACGGTCGTGTTCGCGGTGTACGCCTTCGGTGTCATCGGCGTCCTGCTGCTGATCGGCAACGTCTCGGACTCCGTCGGCCGCCGGCCCGTGCTGCTCTGCGGGCTGGTCTGCTCGGCGGCCAGCGCCGTGGTCTTCCTCACCGCGGACAGCGTCGCCCTGCTCTGCCTGGGCCGCCTGCTGTCCGGGTTCTCGGCCGGCCTGTTCACCGGCACCGGGACGGCGTACGTGCTGGAACTCGCCCCGCCCGGGCACCGGGCCCGCGCGGGCTTCGTCGCGACCGCCGCCAACATGGGCGGGCTCGGCTGCGGGCCACTGCTGTCGGGCGTGCTCTCGCAGTACGCACCCAACCCCCTGGTCCTGCCGTTCGTCGTGCACCTGGGGCTGCTCGCCGTCTCGTTCGCGCTCACCTGGCTGCTGCCCGAGACGGTCGCCGGGGCCCGCCCGCTGCGCACGGCCCGGCCCGACCGGCCGTCCCTGCCGCCGGAGGTCCGGCGGGTGTTCGTGCCGGCAGCGGTCGCCGCCTTCGCCGGCTTCTCCCTGCTGGGCCTGTTCACCTCGGTCAGCCCCGCCTTCCTCGCCGTCGACCTCGGGGTCCACAACCGCGCAGTGATCGGCCTGGTGGTCTTCACGGCCTTCTTCGCCTCCACCCTCGGCCAGCTCCTGGTGCCCCGGCTCGGCACCGCCCGGGCGATCCCGCTGGGCTGCCTGGTGCTGATCGCCGGGATGGCCCTGCTGGCCGCCTCGCTCGCCCGGGAAACCGTGCTCCCGCTGGTGCTCAGCGCCCTGGTGGGCGGCGCCGGGCAGGGCATGGGCCTGCGCGGGGCGGTGGGCGAGGTGGCCGCGGCCGCTCCCGCCGAGCACCGCGGCGGCGCCCTGTCGGCGCTGTTCGTGGTCGCCTACTTCGGCATCTCGGTCCCGGTGATCGGGGTGGGCCTGCTCACCGGACCGCTCGGTCTGGCCCACGCGGGCCTGGTCTTCGCCGCCTGCATGGCCGTGCTCGCCGCCGCCTCCGGCGTCTACCTGCTGCACCAGGCGCGCCGCGTCGGGAGCTGACCCCCGCGCGCCCCCTTACGCGCCCGTCGCGCGCCGCCCGCGCACACCCGCCGGGTGCCGCCCGTACCCGCTTGCCGCGCGGGCCGGGTGCCGATAGACACGGCCAGACACCCTGCGTGACACCCGGAGGTCCCCGCCATGAGCGTGACGAACCGCTACCTGGACGCCTGGGAGGGCTTCTGGCGCGATGCGCCCGAGGAACCGGGCGCGGTGATCTGGGACGCCGAACCGGCCCTCGGCGCCGAACGCCACCTCACGCTGTTCCGCCCCCACCTGGCCGACCCCGCGCTGCCCGTCGTCGACCTGGGCTGCGGCAACGGCACCCAGACCCGCTTCCTCGCCGAGCGCTTCCCGCTCGCCCTCGGGGTCGACCTGTCCGCCGCCGCGGTGGACCGCGCCCGGGGCGGCGACCCGGCCGGGCGGGCCGAGTTCACCCGCTTGGACGCCACCGACGCCGAGGCCGTCCGGGCCCTCCACCGGCGCCTCGGCGACGCCAACGTGTACGTGCGCGGGGTGATCCACCAGAGCGAGCCGGCCGACCGCCAACGCGTGGCCGAAGGCATTCGCATCCTGCTCGGGGCCCGCGGCCGGGCCTTCGTGTTCGAGCTCGCCGAGGCGGCCAAGGGCGTGCTGGAGGCGCTGGTCCGCGGCCCGTCCGGCCCGCCCCCGAAGCTTCGCCCCGTGTTCGCCCACGGACTCGCCCCCGCCGAGGTCGCCGACGCGGTCTTCCCCGAGCTGTTCCGCGCGGCCGGACTCGACGTCCTCGCCACCGGTGAACTGCCGCTGGCCACCACCGAGTCCACCCCCGACGGCGCCCGGATCGAGCTGCCCGCGCACTGGCTGGTCGCCGGGCCGCGCGGGTCCGCGCCGCTCTGAGCCCGGCGCGGCCGACACGCCCTACTCGGGCCGGATGTTCAGGTTGCCGCGCAGGACGTTCGCCGGGTCGTAGGCCTTCTTCGCGGCCGCGAGCCGGGCGTAGCGCTCCGGGCCGTAGATCTCCCGCGCCTTCCGGTCGCCCTCGCCCTGGACGTAGTTGGCGTACGCCCCGCCGGTGCCGAAGGCCTCCAGGCCCTCCACCGTCGCCCGCGACCAGGCGATGTGCTCCGCGTCCTGTGCCGGGTCGGTCCAGTGCGCCTCCGCCGTCACCTGGTAGGGGGCGGCGCGGCCGGGGAAGGCGGAGTCCTCCTCGGGGACGTCCGCGATGGCCCCGCGCAGGAACTCGAAGTCGATCGAGCAGAGCGCGGACGGGTTGGCCCCGGTCGCCTCGACCAGCCGGGCCACGGCCTCGGGCGAAAGGTCCTGGAGGTAGCGGGACTTGACGAAGTACCGGTCGCCCTTGGGCTCGCTGCTGTCGCCGAGCGCCTGCAGCTGCGGGTAGGTCATGGGGATGCTGACGCGGGCCGCGGGCGCGACCTCCCGGTAGAGCGCCTCGGTCTGCGCCCGGCCCTCCTCCGGGTCCCCGGTCCACACCGCCAGGAGCAGCAGCGCGTGCCGCCCCCGCAGGTGCTCCGGTATCCACTCCTGCTCGCCTGCGCGCTTCAGCCCGCCGACGACGTGCAGGCCGGCCGGCTGCCGCGCGGTGTACGCCCGGTAGGCGGCCAGGGCCTCGGGGACGTCGTCCAGCGCGTGGACGCCCATGCTGAAGAGCGCCGGTCCGACCGGGCGCAGCCGCAGCGTGAAGCGGGTGACCACGCCGAAGTTCCCGCCGCCGCCGCGCAGCGCCCACAGCAGTTCGGGGTGGCTCTCCTCAGTGGCCTCGACCACCGAGCCGTCGGCGAGGACGACCTCGGCGGCGAGGATGTGGTCGCAGGTCAGGCCCCAGCGGCGGGCGAGCCAGCCGTATCCGCCGCCGAGGGCCAGTCCGCCCAGGCCGGTGTGGGAGATGACGCCGGCGGGGCAGGCCAGTTCGTACGGCGCGGTGGCCCGGTCGAGGTCGCTGAGCAGGCAGCCGCCCTGGGCCTCGGCGGTGCGGGCCCCCGGGTCGACGGTGACGGCGCGCATCGGCGACAGGTCGATCATCAGCGCGCCGTCGGCGACGGCGCTGCCGCCGACGTTGTGGCCGCCGCCGCGGACGGTGACGTCGAGGCCGTGGGCCGCCGCGTGGCGCAGCGCCTCGCTCACGTCCGCCGCGGTGCGGCAGCGGGCGATGCGGGCGGGGCGGCGGTCGTGCATCCCGTTCCACACCGCGCGCGCCTCGTCGTACCCGGCGTCACCGGGGCTCAGCCAGTGCCCGGGCGGTGTCGCCCGTGGCAGAACGTCGTCCTCCGGCATGGCGGCACCCCCCGTGATCGATGCATGGCGCACACACGATAGGCGGCCCGTCGACACCGTGTGCGTGAAGATTTGATGATCCATCAGGTTTTGGCCATCCTCCGTTCCGGGCCGAACCCTCCCGGACGGGTCACACCGGCGGGCCGGCCGGCCCCGATCACCGCTGGTCAGTCCCGGACCACCCGGCGGAGCACTCAAGTCCCGCCGCGGACCGGGATCTTGGCGCATTTGCGGGGCCGGAGCGACGAAAGCGCTCGAACAACGGGGGCCCGCCGTGTTTTGCTTCCCTGCACATGACATCGGTCGGCACGACGGCAACGGGGTGAGGGATGGCTGGGACCGAAGGCGCTCCGGACCGGCCGCGTCCGTCGGGCGTGGCCCGCTACCGCACCAGCGGCGTCCCCGGCCTGCACGACCGCTTCATCCGCGACGCCCGCTCGCACGACTGGGAGCCGGCCGAGGTGGTCCACCGGGCCCTGCGGGACCGGACCGCGACCGCCCAGCCCTCCGAGCTCTCCTGGCTGCTCGCAAGCGGCAGCACCTACGCCGAACAGGTCGGCATGGACGTGGCGGCCGGCCTGCTGCACGCCTGCCCCGAGGGCGACATGAAGCTGGTGCTGGCCACCGCGGTGGCCGACGAGGCCAAGCACTCGGCGGTCTTCCACCGCTACGCGCACGCCGTCGCCGGGTCCGTCAAGGATCCGGGCGACGCCGTCGAGGAGCTGTCGCGCGACCTGTGGTCCCTGGACGACTACACCGCCCGCTTCCTGGCCCACACCCTCGCCGAGGGCTTCGCCGCCGACGAGTTCCGCTGGTTCGACGAGGGCCTGCGCGAGGAGGGCCTGGGCGAGGTGTACCGGCTGGTGCGCCGCGACGAGTCCCGCCACGTCGCGCTCGGCATGGCCTACCTCACCCACGGCCCCGGCGCGGATCGACTGCGCAGCCTGCCCGCCGAGTTGCTGCTCGACGCCGAACAGGTGGTGCTGAAGCACAACGACGTGGACAAGCTGGCCTCGCTGGTGCACCGGCTGCTGCCCGGTACACCGGCACCGCGGGTCGCCGCCTGGCTCCGGGCGCGACACGCCACCCGCATGCGGGTGCTCCTGAACGTCCGGGACGACCGGCAAGAACTGTCCCGGCGCCGAAAATCCACGCGAGAACACATGGAGGTGTGATGGAGATCAAGAAGGTTGCCGTCCGCGCTGAGACCAAGGCGGCCAACAAGTACAGCGTGAGCACACGTCGCGCGAGCAAGTAACGAACACTGGTTGTACCGAGGCGGCCGCACCCCCGTGGTGGGGCCGCCACACCACAGTCCA
>NZ_JBSHAP010000011.1:89989-112101 GCF_053611565.1 Kitasatospora sp. NPDC054795 | reverse complement strand
CCCCCTGAACGGGCGAACCTACGACTCGCGGGCGCCCTCACCGAGCCGACCGGAGTCGCGGGCCCGGTCGGCGGCACCCGGCACCAGGGGCGCGACGACGTGCCGGGCCGGGTGGGAGCCCTCGTCGTCGTTGTCGTCGTCCGAGTTCACCGAGGCGGTGACCGAGCCCGTCGCCGAGGAGGCCAGGCCGATGATCAGGAAGAGGACGAGCAGGCCGCGCCCGGCGCCGCCCAGGACCAGCGGGCGGGTGGCCGAGGCCGGCCCGGCCGGCTCACTGCCCGGCTCGTCGCCGAACAGGCGCTTGGGGTAGGCGGACGAGACCATCACCAGGTAGGAGATGAAACGCATCCGGTAGCGCAGGATCGCGGTCGTCGCCTCGTACAGCGGCTGCGGCATCCGGCCGAGGACCAGCACCACCAGCCAGAGGACGAACGACACCGTCCACCAGCCCGCGTACACCAGGCCCTGCACGATCGCGGCCGGGATGACGAGGAAGATGCGGAACAGCACGGCGAGCCGGTTCAGCTCACCCGGCCGCAGCCCGACCTGCACCGGATAGTCGGGGACCTCGAAGCGGAACGGCGGATAGCGGTCCACGGTGAGCATCAGGTACGCGGTGACGCGGGTGTCGTACGGGATGAACACCGTGAGGTAGTCCGCCACGAAACCGGGCAGCCGGCCGAGCACCAGCGCACCGAACCAGCCGACGACGGTGACCAGGAACGCCACCACCGACAGCACCCACACCACCACGAACTGGGGGATCAGCAGCAGCGCGCGCAGCAGCACCGTCCAGCGGTTCTGCGGACCGGGCGCCGGCATGTCCAGCACCGGGAGCCACTCGCGGCTGACGGGGGCGGGGGAGCCTGCCACATCCGGGCCTCCACGGTCTCGGAACGACGGGACCCGGCGGTCGGGCGCGGCCGGGTGCCCTCCGAAGATCGCAGCAACCCGCCCGTCCCGCGCGTCACGCTGCGCCGGACGGGCCAGTCGGCCGGTGCGGCCCGGCGTGGCGCGGCCCGAGGGGCACGGTGGGGGCTACCGCCGGCCGGTGGCGCCGTGCGCGTGGCGCGCGGATGCTCCTACGGATCTCAGGCGATCTTCGCGCAGAGCGGTTCGGCCGAGCCGTGCTCCAAGGTCAGCGTCCGGTAGCCGGTCGCGCTGATGTCGATGGTGTAGACGCCGTCGACGGTGTAGAGGTCGCGGGGCAGGTTGCCGGCGCCGGCGCCGACGCCGAGCAGGATCGGGCCGCGGGCGTGCCAGGTCTGGGAGGTGTCGGGGCGGTAGTCGACGACGGACCGGCCGCCGGCGTCCGCGTCGTAGGAGGCGCCGGTGGTCGTGTTGGTGAGCCGCAGGACGAGCGCGCCCCGGAAGGCGGCGCGTCGCACGGTGGTGCCGTCGGGGGCGAACTCCAGGACCCGCCGCTGCACCTCGTCGACGACGGCCTCCATGTGCACGGGGAAGTCGCAGCGGGAGCCGGCCGGGAGGTCGAATACCGGCGAGGGCCACGGCTCCCACCCGCCCCGACCGGTGACGGTCCCGGCGGGATCGGCGGCGGCGGAGGTGATGGCGGGAGCGGGCGAGCCGGACGGGCCGGACGGGCCGGCCACGGCGCCGGAAGCGGCGGCCCCCGGGCCGGTCAGGGTGACGGCGATGACGGCTGCCAGCGCGGTGGACGCGGCGTTGAACAGGATTCGTCGCATGATCGGTCCTTCTGGGGAGGTGCCGGGCGTTCGGGGGCCCAGCCTGGCAGGCACCCCTGACCGGATTCTCACCACGAGCCCCGGGCGGCCGCCCGCCCTGTGCCTGCGCGTGGGCGACCCGCGGACCTGACCGCGCCCGGATCGCCGGTCACGGCCGGCCGTCGGCAGGCACCGTGAGGAGATCGTGGCCTGCGCGCGCCTCCTCGTCGGGCTGCCCGGGCCCTAAGGTGGCCCGCCATGGAGTTTCGACTGCTCGGTTCGTTCGAGGCCGGCCATGAGGGCGAACCCGTCCTGGCCGGCAGCCGCCGTCAGGAGCGGGCCCTGCTGGCCGTCCTCCTGCTGGAGGACGGCCGGGTCGTCACCACCGACCGGCTGATCGACCTGCTCTGGAGCGGAAACCCGCCCGGCTCGGCCCGCGGCACCGTCCACACGTACGTCGGGCGGCTGCGGGCCCGGCTGCGCCCGTACGGGGTGGTGATCGAGACCCGGCACGACGGGTACGCCCTCGTTCCCGGCCAACACGGCGTCGACGTACGGGAGTTCCTCGATCTGACCGCCCGGGCGGCCGCCACCGGCGACCCCGGCGAACGGCTGCGCTGCCACGACCGGGCGCTCGCGCTGTGGCGCGGGCCGCTGCTCGCGGACGTCGTCGACGAGGCGCTGCGCGGACGGCTCGGGCGCCGGCTGGCCGAGCTGCGACTGTCCGCCCTGGAGCAGCGGGCCGAGATCCTGCTCGCCATGGGCCGGCACGAGCAGGTACTGGCCGATCTGGCTGCGCCCTCCTTGGCCCTGCCCTCCTTGGCCGCGCCGTTGTCGGCCGTACCCTCTTCGGCCGCGCCCTCGGTCGGCGCGCCCGCCACCGATGGGCCGCTCGCAGCCGACGGCTCCGCGCCCGCCGGGCCCCAGTCCGGCTTTCCCGCCGACGACCTGCTGTCCCGCGAACGCCTCGTCCTCGCCCTGATGACCGCCCTCTACCGGGCCGGCCGGCAGGTCGAGGCGCTGGCCCTCTACCGCCGCACCCGGCGCGTGCTGATGGACGGCGTCGGCGTGGAGCCAGGGGCCGAACTCGCCGCCCTGCACGACCGCATCCTGCGGGCCGACCCCCGGCTGGACCGTCCGCCGGCGCCGCTGTACGCGGTGCGGGTCGGCGATCAGTGGCTGCCGTGGAGCGCGGGCGGCCATCCGGCGCTGGAGTTCTGCAACACCTACGCCGGCTGGGGCGCCGATCCGACCGGCGTGCCGCCCCCCGGGTCGGACTGGCTGCGCGGCTACCCCACGCTCGCGGTCTGGGCCGGCCACCACGACCTCGCCGACGGACCGGTCGTCGAGGCCCTGATCCGCCGGGCGGCGGAGCGACCCGCGGAGGCCGCCGGCGTGCTCGCCGACGCCCGCGCGTTCCGGTCGGCCCTCCACGCGTGCCTGACCGACCCGCAGGACGGCGCCGCCTTCGGGGCGGTGGCGGTGGTGGTGCAGGAGGCCGGGCGGTCGGCGGTCCTCACCCGGGGCGAGGACGGCCTGGCGCACTGGCGACTGCCACCGTCGGTCGGCCTGCGGCTGCCGCTGTACGCCGCCGCCCGCGCGGCCGGCGAACTGCTCGCCGACCCGCGCCGGTTCACCGTCCGCCGCTGCCCCAGCACCGGCTGCGGCTGGCTCTTCCTGGACGCGAGCGGGCGGCGTCGCTGGTGCAGCCTGGCGACCTGTGGGAACCGTCCGGCCTCCTGAGTCGTGCGGGCCGATCCGCGGCCAGGCCCGGGCTTTCCAACGCCTTGACGAAACCATGACACTGGCGGACCATCAAGCTGGCGCGCGCCGCACCTCCTCCACAGTTCCGCCCCCACGGACCCCCACAGGAGGACAGTCATGCGACTGCCCCGCCGAGGGAAGCCCGCCGCGGCCACCGCCGTGCTGCTGGCCCTCGCCCTCGCCACCCCGCTCACCGCCCAGGCCGCCCCCGACCGCCCGCCGACCCCCGCGCCCGTCACCGGTTTCGGCATCGACACCGGCACCGGCATCGACACCGGCAGCGACGCCGTGCGGCAGTACCGCCTCGACGGCCCGCGCACCGTCGCCGAACGCACCGCCGTCGCCGCCACCGGCGTCTCCGTCGACGCGGTCCTGCCCGAAGCGGTGGTGGTCACCGCCACCCCCGCCGAAGCCGCCCGGCTGCGGGCGCTCGGCTGGTCGCCCGTCGCACTGCCCGGCCCCCGCTACGGCGCCGAACCCGGCGACGAAGGCCTGGCCGGCCCGGTGTACGACTTCCCGCAGGCCGACTCCGGCTACCACAACTACGCCGAGGCCACCGCCGACATCGACGCGGTGGTCGCCGTCCACCCGGACATCATGAGCAAGCGCGTCATCGGCACCTCCTACGAGGGCCGCCCGATCGTCGCGGTGAAGATCAGCGACAACGTCGGCACCGACGAGAACGAACCCGAGGTGCTGTTCACCGCCCACCAGCACGCCCGCGAACACCTCACCGTCGAGATGGCGCTCTACCTGCTGCACGAGTTCGGCGACAAGTACGCCAGCGACAGCCGCATCGCCAACGCCGTCAACAGCCGCGAGATCTGGGTGATCCCCGACCTCAACCCGGACGGCGGCGAGTACGACATCGCCACCGGCCGCTACCGCAGCTGGCGCAAGGACCGCCAGCCCAACAGCGGCAGCAACAGCGTCGGCACCGACCTCAACCGCAACTGGAACTACAAGTGGGGCTGCTGCGGCGGCTCCTCCGGCTCCACCTCCAACGAGACGTACCGGGGCAGCGCGCCGGAGTCCGCCAAGGAGACCAAGGTCGTCGCCGACTTCGTCCGCAGCCGGGTCGTCGACGGCAAGCAGCAGATCACCGCCGCCATCGACTTCCACACCTACAGCGAACTGGTCCTCTGGCCGTTCGGCTGGACCACCGCCGACACCGCCACCGGCATGACCGCCGACGAGTACAACACCTTCGCCACTCTCGGCCGCGGCATGGCCGCCACCAACGGCTACACGCCCGAACAGTCGAGCGACCTCTACATCACCGACGGGGCGATCGACGACTGGCTGTGGGGCGCCCAGCGGATCTTCGCCTACACCTTCGAGATGTACCCCGGCGAGAGCGGCAGCGGCGGCGGCTTCTACCCGCCCGACGAGGTGATCGGCCGCGAGACCAGCCGCAACCGCGAAGCGGTCCTGCGCCTGGTGGAGACGGCCGACTGCGTCTACCGCGCGATCGGCAAGCAGCAGCAGTACTGCGGCATCTCGGCCTGACCGGGCCTCATCGGTACGGGTCGCGCCGCGCACGTCACGGCCCGGCGCCGGCTGCGGGATCATCCCGCAGCCGGTGCCTGTGGTTGCGCGGGTCGGATACTCGGCCTATCTGCCCGCAGTCCGGTAGATTCTGCCCGCCGGTTGATCGGCACACGAAGCGGCTTCGTGCCGCGGGTTCGACGCAGGGGGCTACGGGGTGCGGGACAGGGACGGGCGTGCGGGGGACCTGCTGGAGTGCTGGCGGGCGGTCGAGCTGTTCAGCCCGCCGCCGATACCGGAGGTGCCGCGGAAGCGCCGGGCCGGCCGCCCCCGGGCCTCGGACGCGATCACCGTCGACGTGACGCCGGCGGCGGGCCGGCCGGCGCTGTTGTTGCCGTGGGCACCGGAGCATCCGGAGACGGCGGCCCGACGGGCGCCGCGGGGGATGGTGTGGCGGCACGAGGTGTACGGCGGGGTGTACGACCTGGAGCTGCTTCGGCAGGCGATGATCGCCGTTCTGCCGAAGGGGACCGACCCGGATCCGGGGGTGCCGGACGAGGAGTTGGTGCTGTCGGGGAAGAGCGCGATGTTCGCCCTCGTCCTGGACGAGCACGGGCGGCCGGTCGAGGACACCTCGGTGGTTTCCGCGTGCGGGTGGGCGACGGGCCGGCTGTTCGACCCGGGGCCGTCGGCGGCCGGGTGGCTGGACGGCTTCGAGGAGTTGGGTGAGGCGTTCGAGGTCGCGGTGGGGCGGTTGACCGCCACGCCGATTCCGTACGCCCCGGGGCCCGGGCTCCTGGCGGACCCGGCGCCCGCGGGGGAGGGGGAAGAGGCCGTTCGCAGCTGGCAGCAGCTGATCGCGGAGATCCTGGGCGGCGCGGCGGTGGCGGCGGTCGGTGCGCTGTTCGGTGAGGTCGCCGGGGCCGCGGTGCAGGGGGCGACGGAGCCTCTGGTGCGGCGCGTCGCCGAGTGGGCGGCGACCCGTCGTCCGGACCAGCAGGGCGCGGGTGGGGGTTCCCCGTCCGCCGCGCCGCAGCCGCCCGCCGAGGAGACGGCGGAGACGGCGGAGACGGAGACGGAGACGGAGACGGCGGAGGACACCGGCCCGCGCCCGGTCGCGCTCGCCGACCTCGTCGCCCTGACCGCCCAGATCGCCCATCTCTGCGGTGTCGAGGAGCACTTGGACCCGCGGGTGATCCGGGTCCGGAGCCGGTTGGTGCACCGCCCGCGCGACCCGAAGGCCAAGCCGGCCGCCGCCCAGCCGTTCCTCAACAGTCTCCTGCCGCCCGACCTCGCCCGGGTCCGTGCCGCGCTCGGGGACGGGGGCCTGCGGGCGGCTGGCCTCGGCCCCGCCCTGGAGGCCTACCTGACCGGTCGCCGGGACATCCCGGTCGACGCCCGCACCGATCTGCGGGAGGACCGGCTCGCCGTCCTGGCCGGCGTCGACCCGGCTCTCGTCCCCGCCGGACGCTGGCCCGCCAAGGCGCGGTACCCGCTGGCGCTCAGCCAGCAGTTCGCGGTCAACCGCATGCTCGCGGACCGCGCCGGGGCCGGGGGCAGCGCCGGGGCCGATGCCAGCACCGGTGCCGGCGCCGGCGCCGGAAGTACGGAGGCCGCCACCGCGAGCACCGACACCGGTGGCCTGTTCTCCGTCAACGGCCCGCCCGGCACCGGCAAGACCACCATGCTCCGCGACCTGGTCGCCGCCCTCGTGGTCGAACGCGCCGCCGTGATGGCCGGTTACCGGAGGCCCGAGGAGGCGTTCGTCGGCCGTGCCTGGCGGGGCAAGGACCGTCACGGCGTCCACCCGCGTTTCGTCTCCGCTCTCGACCCGCGGCTCGCCGGCCGCGAGATCGTGGTCACCTCCTCCAACAACGGCGCGGTGGAGAACATCACCGCCGAACTGCCCGGCGCCGACGCCCTCGACGCGCACTGGCACGACGGCCCCGACCACTTCTCCGACCTCGCCTCCGCCCTGCTCGGCGGCGCGCCCGCCTGGGGGCTGGTCGCCGCCGTCCTCGGCAACAAGACCAATCGGACGAGGTTCACCGAGCGCTTCTGGTGGGGCCGCCTGCCGGAGGACGAGTCCGCGGCCCGCGCCGACGCCGGGCTCCCGCCGCTGCGCGGCATGAACGCCGTCCTCGGCGACTGGGTGCCGCCCAGTGTGCCCAGGCCCGCCCGGACCCCGCTCGACCGTCGCCCGGCGGCGGTCACGGCCCCGGCCGTCACCGCCCCAACTCCCCGTCCCACGACCGAAGTCCAGGCCCCCGCCCAGCCCGTTCCCTCCTGGCCCGAGGCCGTTGCCGCCTTCAAGGCCGCCCAGGCAGAGGTCGAGCGCCTGCGCGCCGAACGCGTCCGCCTCGCCGCCGTCCTCGCGGACTCCCGGGCGGACCGGGTCCACCCCCGCCTCGACGCCCTGCGCGCTGCCGTCGCCCGCGCCGACGACCGCGCGGCGGCCGCCGAGGCCCGCCACGCCGCCGCGGTGCGGGCCGTGGAGACGGCCCGCACCGCCACCCACGCCGCCGAAGCCGCGCACCGGGCCGCCGCCGAGTGCGTCCCGCGGGCCCGCGAGGCCCTCGCCGACGCCCGGGCCACCCTGGCCACCGCCCGCGAACGCGCCGACCAGCACCGCCGGCAGGTCGGCGTCCTGACGGCCCTCCACGACGAGCCCCCCGGCGCGCAGCCGGGTCTGCGCGGCGGGCTGCGCCGCCTGCTGCAGAGCGGTGCCGAGCGCCAGGCCGCCGAGGAGCACCGCGAACGCAGCCGGAGCGACCTCCTCGCCCAGCTCGTCCAGCAGCGCACCGCGCTGGAGGAAGCCCACGACCACGTCGCCCGCTGCATCCGTGCGGAAGGCCTCGCGGCCGACCTGACCGCCCGCACCACCGCCGCCGTCACCGAGGCCGAGACCGGCGCCGTCCGCGCCCGCGCCGACCAGGACGCCGCCCGCGCCGCGGAGTCGGCGGCCCGCGCGGACGTCGAGCAGGCCCGGTACGGGGCCCGGTCCGCCCGGCGCGACCTGGAGGCCGCCGGCGCCGAACTCGACGCCGCCCACCGGGCCCTGCGCGCGGCCGCCGCCGATCTCCCCTCGCTGCCCATCGACTGGCCGCAACTCGGCGACCACGCGCAGGAACTCGGCGCCCCGTGGGCCGACGAGGCCTGGAGCACCGCCCGCAGCGACCTCTTCCTGCGCGCCCTCGACCTGCACCGCGCCCTGGTCGCCAACACGGCCAAGCGGATCCGCGGCAACCTCCAGGTCCTGGTGGAACTCATGGCGGGCGGTGGCGGACCCGTCCCCGACGAGCAGGTCCTGCAGGCCTGGCAGACCCTCTTCCTCCTCGTCCCTGTCGTCTCCACCACCTTCTCCTCGATCGGCAGCATGTTCGCCCGCCTCGGCCGCGGCTCCATCGGCTGGATCCTCGTCGACGAGGCCGGCCAGGCCACCCCGCAGGCCGCCGTCGGCGCCCTCTGGCGCGCCCGCCGCGCCGTCCTCGTCGGCGACCCGCTCCAGCTGGAACCCGTCGTCACCATGCCGACCGCCCTGCAGCGCAGGCTCCTGCTGGCCTACGGCGTCGACGAGGAATGGCTGCCCTCCGCGACCTCCGCGCAGGCCGTCGCCGACCGGGTCAACCGCTACGGCACCTACCTGCCCGCCCCCACCGGCGCGGAGGACGAAACGGTCTGGGTGGGCTCACCGCTGCGCGTCCACCGCCGCTGCGAGGAGCCCATGTTCACCGTCAGCAACGAGGTCGCGTACGGCGGCCTCATGGTCCACGGCACCCACCCCCAGCCCTTCCCCGACCCCGACCACGACGGCCTCCTCCCCAGCCGCTGGCTCGACACCCCGGACCCCGACCGCCCGGCCGACGCCCCCTGGGGCGACCGCGACCGCCGCGCCCTCGCCTTCCTCCTGGGACGGCTCGACCGTCACGGCGTCACCGTCGAACGCCTGCGGATCATCGCGCCCTTCCGCGCCCTCGTCGCCGAAGCCCGCGAGACCTGCCGCGGACTCCCCGGGTGGACCGCCGAACTCCTGGACGAGCGCTGTGCCACCGTCCACAAGGCCCAGGGCAAGGAGGCCGACGTCGTCATCCTGCTGCTCGGCGCGGGCCGCCCCGGCGCCCGCGCCTGGGCGGCCGGCTCCCCGCACCTCCTGAACGTCGCGGCCAGCCGCGCCAAGCGCCGCCTGTACGTGGTCGGCGACCGCGCGCTGTGGGCCCCGCTGCTCCACTTCGACGTCCTGGCCGGCGAACTCCCCGCCTACGACCACGTCCGGGACCGCGACACCTGGCCCCTGGACGACCCCGCCGACCCTGCCGACAGAGGGGCCGACGGCTGAGCCCGCGGGCACCGGGCGATCCGAGAGTGTTGCGCGAGAAGTCGGCCGGTTCGACTTCTCACGTGTCCTCAGGTCCGGCTGAGGCCTCGCGTGGTGTGGGTCGGGCCGTGGCCCCGGAGACGCTGAAAAGGAGGCGCGGCGGCCGTGTGCCATGACCCGCCGCCCGGTCTCCGGCTCTCAGAACACCGGGGGGTGGCCCAGCCGGGTCATCCGCCACACCGTGGCCCAGCGCATCGGGAGGCGGGGCGGGCACGGGGTGCGGACGTCCTCCAGGAGGCCGGACCACCAGGCGCGCAGCCCGGCCGCGGGCGGTCGGCGGGCGAGGGCGTGCAGTGACCAGGAGGCCGGGTACGGCGGCACCAGGACGGCGGGCATCCGGCGCTCGGCCGGCCGCACCCGGTTGCGGGCGGTCGGCCGGTAGTGGGCGGCGGGCCGGGCCGGGCCGGTGCGCGGGTGCTGGAGCAGCAGGTCGGCCCGGTAGCGGATCGACCAGCCCGCGTCGAGGACGCGCCAGGCGAAGTCCGTCTCCTCGTGGGCGTAGAAGAACCGCGCCGGGAAACCGCCGACCCGGTCGATGGCGCTCATCCGGATCGCGTGGCCGCCGCCCAGGAAGGCGGTGACCTCGCCGGACCGCAGCACGCCGGACCGCAGCACGCCGGAGCGGCCCGGCCGGGGGACGTGGCGGCGCCGGGTGCGCCCCGTCGCGTCCGCGACCCGGAAGCCGACCACGCCGAGGCGCTGTTCCCGCTCGAAGGCCTCCCGGACCAGCCGGAAGGTGTCGGTGCGCGGCAGCAGGCTGTCGTCGTCCAGGTTCACCACCACGTCCACGCCGCCGAGTTCACGCAGTCGCCGGACGCCGAGGCTGCGGCCGCCGGGGATGCCGAGGTTCTTCGGCGGTTCCACCGCGTCCGCCCAGGGCGGGAGCGGCGGCAGCCTGGCGCCCTGCCCGATCACCACGACCCGGGCGGCCTCGCCCTCCTGGGCGGCCACCGAGTCGAGGAGCGCGCCCAGTTCCCGGGGCCGGTGGCCCGTCGTCAGCACCACCACGCCCAGGCCGAGGCCCATGTGCACCCGCTTTCGTCGAGGATTCCCGCAGACCCGGTGCAACGACCGGCCCGTCGCGGAGGTCACGTCTGTACGTATGTACGGAGACGAGCGCCGGGAAGAAACCGTTCGTTCGGTTTTCAGGGGGAGGTGGCGGGGCATCGGACGTCGAACCCTCGGGTCGGTCGAGGCCTCTGGCCACCAATGGGACGATGGGGTCTGACGGGTCGTGGAGAGAGGGAGTGGTTGGCGGGATTCATCGACATCGTCTTGTCGGTCGTGGGTGAGGCGAAGCTAAGATACGGGGTGTTTGGTTTTGTTTTCCGGGAGCTCAGGTCGGGGTGGTTTCGGTGGTACGGCAGGAACGGGCGCTCCGGACACGTCGGCTGATCCTGGAGGCGGCTGCCTCGGTCTTCGACGAGTTCGGGTACGAGGGCGCGACCATCGGCGAGGTGGTCTCCCGGGCCGGTGTGACGCGCGGTGCGGTGTATTTCCATTTCGCCTCGAAGCGGGATCTGGCGCAGGGCGTGGTGGAGGAGCAGTTCGTCCAGGACGGAGTTCCGGAACGGAGCTGCAAGCTTCAGGAGTTCGTGGACACCGGGATGGTGGTGGCGTACCTGATGCCGCGTGACCCGCTGCTCAGCGCGGGTGCCCGGCTGTCGCTCGGGCAGGACCTCTTCGACGACCTCGGCGGCGGCGCCATCCCCGGCTGGGTCAACCGGTTCGAGGCGCTGCTGGTCGCGGCCGGCGAGCGCGGCGAGCTGCTCCCGCACGTCGTTCCGGCGGACACCGCCTGGCTGCTCGTCGCCGCGTGGACCGGGGTGCAGATCCAGTCCCAGAAGCTCTGCGGCCGGGCGGACCTGGAGCTGCGGGTGTCCGCGCTGTACCAGCACCTGATGCCGAGCATCGCCGTTCCGGGCGTGCTCGGTTCGCTGCGGATGGGGCCGAGTCGCGGGGCCGAGGTGGTGGCCGAGGCCGCGGCGGCCCGTGCGGCCGCGGAGGGCGGAGACCCGGACGGTGTGCCGGACGGCGCTGCGGCGGGTTCGGCGCGCGTCGAGGCGCAGGCGGAGGTCGGCGTGGGCTGACGGCGGCTCACCGGAGTTCCTGCCTGCGGGGATCCGGGTGGGGAAGGCGAAACCGGCGGCGACGGGACCATGGGGGTCCGGCGCCGCCTTTGGTTTGCCCGGAGCCGGAGCCAACGGGCCGGCGCCCGAGAAACAAACAGCACGTTCGGTTTTGTATTGACAAACCGCGCGTCCTGTTTTTGACTTGGTAGCAGCTGACCCAGGGTGTCGACCCGGGTGCCGACCGTGGCGAAGGGGGCTGCGGCGTTCCGTGTGATTGGGGTGGTCATCGTGGAAATTCGGGTGCTCGGGACGCTGGATGTCCGGGTGTGCGGGGTGTCGGTGGTGCCGTCGGCGCCGAAGCCGCGGCAAGTGTTGGGCCTGCTGGCGCTGCGGGCGGACCAGGTCGTGCCGGCCGGGGTGCTGGCCGACGAGCTGTGGTCCGGCCGTCCGCCACGCAGCGCGCGCACCACCGTGCAGACGTACGTGCTCCAACTGCGCGACCTCATCGACCGGGCGCTCGCCGCGGCCGGCGCGGCGAGGGGGGTGGCCTGCGCCAAGGACGTCCTGGTGACCTCGCCGGGCGGCTACATGCTCAACAGCGGCGCAGGGCTGACGGACCTGCGGGAGTTCGAGCGGCTGGCCGGAACGGGCTACCGGGCGATGGACGGCGAGGACTACCCGGCGGCGGCCCGGCTGCTCGGCGAGGCCCTCGGGCTGTGGCGCGGATCGGCCTTCGCCGATGTCCCGGTCGGCGGCCAACTCGCCGTCGAAGCCAGGCG
Organism: Kitasatospora sp. NPDC054795; assembly: GCF_053611565.1. Taxonomy (NCBI): domain Bacteria; kingdom Bacillati; phylum Actinomycetota; class Actinomycetes; order Kitasatosporales; family Streptomycetaceae; genus Kitasatospora; species Kitasatospora sp. NPDC054795. The sequence goes on along the minus strand of NZ_JBSHAP010000011.1, from coordinate 99,941 downwards.
GTTGGAGGAGACCAGGCTCTGCGCGCTGGACCAGCGGATCGAGGCCGACCTGCGGCTCGGCCGGCACCGGGTGCTGCTGGCCGAACTCACCGTGCTCGTGGACCGCTACCGCACCCACGAGAGCCTGCACGGCCAGTACATGATCGCGCTGCACCGCTCCGGCCGCCGGGGCGAGGCGCTGGAGGCGTATCAGCGCCTGCGGAACACCCTGGTGAGGGAGTTGGGCATGGAGCCCTCGGTCGGACTGCGGCGGCTCCAGCGCTCCATCCTGCTCGCCGGCCCCGAACGCGCGGCGGATCGTGCGGCGGAGCGCGAGCCCGCCGGTGCGGGCATGGCCGCCGGACCGGGGGCGGCGGCCCGGTTCAGCCGGGTCGGGTGAACCCGGCGGCCGTCCGCAGCCGGTGCCGCATCGGTGGAACCGGCCGCGGACGGCCGTCGGAGGCCGCGGCGCCCGTCCTGGGGCGGTCGCGGTCCGGTCGGAACCTGCTTGTCGTTGTGAGGGGTTGTGGGACGGGTGGTCCAGGAGAGGTCGGAACGGACGCGCGGGCGGCTGGTGGAGGCGGGGGCGTTACTGTTCGACCGCCGCGGCTACGCCGGTGCCACCCTCGGTGAGATCGCCGCGGCCGCCGGGGTGACGAAGGGGGCGCTGTACTTCCACTTCGCCTCCAAGGAGGAGCTGGCCGGAGCGGTGTCCGGGCAGGCCGAGCGCTCGCTGCGGTCGGCGTGCGCGGAGCTGCGTGCGGCCTCCTCCCCGATCCAGGGGTTGATCGACGCGGGGTACTGGCTGGTCGACGCCCTCGGGGCGGACCCGGTGATCCGGGCGGCCTTCCGCCTCGGCCGCGAGGACGCCGGCTGGCAGACCGCGCCCACCACGGCGGGGCCCACCACGGCGGGGCCCACCGCAGTCGGGGCACCCGCAGCAGCGCCCACCACGGCCACGCCCGCCCCGGCCGATTCCAGGCAGCTGGCCTTCGCCGACATCCGCGGCTTCCACAGCGTCTGGGCCGGGGTGGTGCGCGACCTGCTGGCCGCTGCCCGCCGCGCGGGCGAGCTGCGCGACCGCCCGGGCGGCCTCGGCCCGGAGACCCTGGTGGTGACCGCCGCCTGCGGTCTGGAGGTGGTGTTCGCGGACGGTTGCCCCGCCGAGGAGCGCGCCCGCAGGGTCGGCGCCCTCTGGGACTGGCTGTTGCCCTGTCTGGTGCCCCCGGGCGCGGCCGGCGGCTACCGCACCAGGCCGTCGGCCCCGCGGCCCGGCTGAGACCCGGGCCCGTCCGAACGAGAGGATGTTCCGAGCCGATTCGCCCGATGAGACTGTCGGTCAGGGTCGCAAGGGCTGGTGGGGCCGCATCAGGAGCAGGTCCTCGCCCCAGGCGTCCAGCACCGCCGCGTGGCCGGCGGCCCGGGCCGCCGCCTCGACCCGGGCGAAGAGCTGTTGCTGCGGCGCCACTTCGCCGGTGGCGGTGATTCGGGCGACGGTGTCCAGCAGCGCGGCGCCGTCCCAGTCGGGCAGTGGGAATCGGTCCAGCTCCCAGGCCAGGTACTTGTTGTAGGGGCGCGGTCGGCGGTCCAGGGTGAAGAGCAGGTCGAGCAGGAACCCGACCCCGGCGGCCGCGTCGAGGTGGCCGGCGAGCGGGTTGCCGTCGCGGTGGTTCTTGACCGAGCGGTAGAGCGAGTTGGCGCAGGCGTCCAGCAGGGCGGTGGCGGACCGGAAGGCCTCCTCGGCGCCGAGCCGGCCGTCGCGTCGGCGACGAACGCCGCGAAGTCCGGCGTCACGCCAGGTCCTTGCGCATCAGCGTGCACATCGTCCTGTACCGCTGGAGCGAGCCGTCCTCGGCCTCCACGTCCCAGGAGTCGAGCTCCCGGCCGTAGGCCCGGTAGCCCAGGCGTTCGTAGAGGGCGCGGGCGCGCGGGTTGCTCTCCTCGACGCCGAGTTCGGCGCGGGTCAGGCCCCGGGCGCCGATCCGCTGCTCGGCGGAGCGGATCAGCAGCGTGCCGATCCCGCAGGACCGCAGGGCCGGGTGGACGCCGAGTTGCCAGAGCGTGCCGGCGCCGGGCTTGACGGTGTAGTCGATGCCGCCGACCGCCACCGGGAGCCCGACCGGCGTGCAGACCGCCAGGTAGTCGATCTCGCCCGCCTCGGCGCGGCGGATCTGGTGGACGAGCTCGCGCACGTGCTTGGGTGAGCCGGCCCAGCCGCAGGACGGCAGGTCCGCGTTGGTGAGGCCGCGCACCGACAGGTGCAGCCTGATCCCGGTCATCGCCGCGTCCCTTCGACTCCCGCAGTGGCCGTCTCCCATTTCAGCAAGCCGGTCCCCGTGCCGTCCAGGGGGTTTCGGACCGGCCACGGCGCCGGCCGGAAGGGCTCGGGGCCCGGCCGTCCGGGCGGGGCCGGCCCGGACAGCGGGCCGCCCCCGATACCCGAAGGCACCGGGGGCGGCCCGACCGCCGTCGTTCGGCGGATCGCAGGCGTCCGTCACACCGCGGAGTGGTGGGCGGCCGTGCGGTGGCGGGCCCAGAGGTACAGCAGGCCGCCGAGGCTCAGCAGCCCGGCTCCGCCCAGGCCCGCGCTCATGACGGAGGCCGCTGGAGCGCCGGTGTCCGGCAGCCCGCCGGAGCCGCCGTCGCTCTGCGGCGGCGCCGGGTGGTGGCCCGGGCGGCTCGGGCAGCCGTGGCTCCCGCCGCCCTTGTGCTCGTGGCCCTTCGGCGGGCAGGGCGCGACGGCGATGCAGAGCTCGGCCGGCGGGCTCTGCACGATCCCTCCCTCCGGGTCGCGGGCGGTGGCGTGGGCGGTGTTGGTGATGCTGCCCGCCCGCGCGTCCTCCTCGGTCACGGTGTAGGTGCCGTGGCACAGGGTGCTCTCCCACGGGGCGAGGGTGGTCTGCTCGCAGGTCACCCCCTGGACGCGGTCGTCGCTGACGGTGACGTCGGTGAGCGTGGTCGACCCGGTGTTGGTCACCGCGTACAGGTAGGTGATGGTGTCACCCGGGTGTACGGTCCCCTCGGCGTCGGCCCGCTTGGTGATGGACAGTGCGGACTCTCCGGCGGTGACCGCCTGGACGGTGGCCTGGGCCGACGGGCTCTGGACGTTCTGTCCCTGCGGGTCGGTGCCGTTGGCGTGGGCGGTGTTGGTGACGTGCCCGGCCTGGGCGTCGGCCGCCGTCACGGTGTAGCTGCCGTGGCAGGTGGTGCTCTCGCCGGCGTCCAGGCCGGTCCGGTCGCAGGTCACCGCCTGGACGTGGTCGTCGCTGACGGTCAGGTTGTTCAGTGTGGTGTTCCCGGTGTTGGTGACCGTGTAGGTGTACGGCACGGTGTCGCCGACGTGGAACGGCCCGGCGCTGTCGGCCTGCTTCCGCAGGTCGAGCCTGGCGACACCGACGACCTGCAGCGTCACCTGGGCGATGGGACTCACCACGGTCTGCCCCTGCGGGCCGGTGGCCTCCGCCTGGGCGGTGTTGGTGACGTGGCCGAGTCGCAGGTCGGCCTCGGTCACGGTGTAGGTGCCGTGGCAGGGGGTGCTCTCTCCGGCGTTCAGGGTCGTCCGGTCGCAGGTCACCTGCGGGGCGTGGTCGTCGACGACGACGAGGTTGTTCAGCGTGGTCGTCCCGGTGTTGGTGACCGTGTAGGTGTAGTGCACGGTGTCCCCGACGTGGACGGGGCCGGCGGTGTCCGCCTGCTTGGCCAGACCGATCGAGGACGGGCCGACCACCGTGACGGTGGCATCGGCCTCCGGCGAGGTGACCGGCCGGCTGTTCGACGTCCCGGTGGCGTGGGCGTGGTTGGTGACCTGCCCGGCCTGCGCGTCGGTGGCGGTCACGACGTAGCTGCCGTGGCACTGGGTGCTGTCCCCGGGGCTGCCGGCCGGAGCGAGGGTGGTGGAGTCGCAGGTGATCCCCGTGACCTTGTCGTCCGTCAGCGCGAGGTTGGTCACCTCGCTCCCGCCGGTGTTGGTGACCACGTAGGTGTACGGGACGGTGTCGCCGACGTGGAAGGGCTCGGCGGCGTCGACGTGCTTGACGAGGGTGATCCCCGGTGGCGCGACCACCGGCACGTTCTCCGAGGCCGGTGGCGAGGTGACCGGACCCCCGTCGGTGGTCCCGGTGGCCTGGGCCGTGTTGGCGACGTGGCCCTGGGCGGCGTCGGCGGCGGTGACCAGGTACGTCGCCGTACAGGTCACGGTCTCACGGGGGGCCAGGGTGCTCACCGGGCAGCTGACCGGTCCGACCTTCGGGTCGTTGACGGCCAGGTTGGTGATCGGCACGTTCCCGGAGTTGGTGACCACGAAGTCGTACGGGATCGGGGTGCCCACCGTGATCAGCCCGGGCAGCGGCTCGTGCGCCTGCTTGACCAGGTTCAGTTCGGGCAGCGGCTGGTCGGTGTTGATCACGACGTTGCGGATCAGGTGCACGTCGGTGAACAGGCCGGTGGATCCGGCGAAGCCGAACTTGTAGGTCGAGGGCACCGGCTGGGGTGCGGGGGTCTGCAGTACCTGGTGCGAGCCGGTGCCGTCGTTGAAGTCGACGGAGACCGTGAGCACCGGGGAGGGCGCCGGGGTCAGGTGCACGTTGACCCGGCGGCGCGAGGGCTCCAGCAGGGTCTGCGCCTGGTCCGGGGTGACTCCGGGCGGCAGGGTGGTGAGCGGGCCCTGGAGCGTGCCGGGCAGGGTGGAGGGCCAGGGGCCGTTGGTGGTGAAGTTGCTGGTCGTCGCCGTCAGGAAGCAGTAGCCGGTGGTGCCGTCGCCGGGGCCTCGGACGGTGACCATGTTGGCGCCGGGCGCGGGGATGCGGAAGCTCGTGCCGGCGGGGGAGCGCTGGGCGCAGCCGTTGCCGCGCTGCTCCCAGTCGCCGAAGTAGTTGCCGAGCACGTCGAGACCGACGCCGAGGTAGCCGCGGTCGACGCCGGGCAGGAAGGTGAGGTTCGGGTTGTCGTCGGGCAGTTTCTGCGCGTAGCCGAGGCTGCCGCCGAAGGCTCCGGGGTGGGTGAGCGAGACGTCCCCGTTCACGAGGAAGAAGGAGATGCCGTCGGCCGGGGTGCTCGGCGTGGTGCTGCCGTACTGCCACTGGTCGAAGGTCACGTCCAGGCCGTTGCCGGCCGGCAGGGCCTGGTCGAAGAGCACCGCGCCGCTCTGGTCGTTGCCGGCGTCGGTGATCCGCAGGTAGCCGAGCGGTGCGGAGTTCAGCGGCGGCACCGGGCCGGTCTCGGCGGTGGGGCAGCCGCCGAGCGGGTGGTCGCCCGGCCCGGGCGTCGCGGGGGCCGCGCCGGTGAGGCAGGCGGAGCCGACCGCGATGAAGCGCGGGTCGGCGGTGGCTCCGGTGAAGGCCTCCTGGAGCAGGGGCGTGCCCACGGCCCGGACCCGCTCCGGCAGCGGCGCGGCGGGGTGGTGGGCGGGGGCGGCGGCCTGGGCGAGCGGGGCGGTGAGGCCGGCGCCGAGCAGTCCGAGGGTGGCCGCGGCGCTGATGAGGCGGGCCGTTCGGGCGCGAAGCCGTGACGGTCCGCAGGATTGTCTCGTCATGGCGTTAATATGCGCGGCCGCTACGTTCCGTTATCGCCGAGTACTGTCAGTGGACCTATTGAATCGCTCGGACGCGCGAGGAGTCATGGGAGTCTCGGCGACCGGTGGACTGTCGAGGGGATTGCCGGAGGTGTGGCAGGGCTCTTCGGAATCATTCCGATCATCCTCGCCCGGCGGTGCGGTAGGGTGGCCGACGCCGAGTATGACCGTGACTCAGGGAGGTGAGACCCATTACCGGAATGTCCGAGCGGGTGCTCCCGGAGCGCGGCCGCGTCGGCGCCCCGCGCGCATAGCGCGGCCGGCGCGCCGACGAGGTGTCGGCCCTCGCGGGAGCCCTGACGGAGTCGTCAGTCCTCCCGTCCTCCCCCAAAGGGGTTCCCTTGCCGGTTTTCTCCTCCGCCTCCCTCCGTTCCTCCGTGGTCTCCCGGCTGCGCGCCGCCGGTTGCGTGTTCGCCGAGGACGAGGCGCGGATCCTGCTCTCCGCTGCCGCTTCGCCCGCCGACCTGGCCGCCATGGTCCGCTCCCGCGCCGACGGGCGGCCGCTCGAACACGTCGTCGGCTGGGCCGAGTTCGCCGGGCTGCGGATCGCTGTCGACCCGGGCGTCTTCGTCCCGCGCCGACGCAGCGAGTTCCTGGTCTCCGCCGCCACCGCGTTGACCGCCCCGGGCGCGGTGGTGCTCGACCTGTGCTGCGGCAGCGGCGCCCTGGGCGCCGCGGTGGCCGCCGCGGCCGCGCACCCGGTCGAGCTGTACGCGGCCGACATCGATCCGGGCGCGGTCCGCTGCGCCCGCCGCAACCTGGCCGGCGCCGCGGCGGGGGTCTTCGAGGGCGACCTGTTCGCCGCCGTGCCCCCGGAGCTGGCCGGCCGGGTGGACGTGCTGATCGCCAACGTCCCCTACGTCCCGACCGGCGACCTCGGCCTGCTGCCGCCCGAGGCGCGGCTGCACGAGGCCCGGCCCGCGCTGGACGGCGGGGCGGACGGACTGGACGTGCTGCGGCGGGTGCTCGCCGAGGCGCCGCGGTGGCTGGCGCCCGGCGGGTCGCTGCTGTTCGAGACCAGCGAGCGACAGGCGCCGGCGGCCCTCACGGTGACCCGGGCGGCCGGGCTGGCGGCGGCGGAGAGCCGGGAGGAGGACCTGGACGCCACGGTGGTCACCGCGGCACTGCGCTGAACCGCCCGGCTGTCGAGGGGAGTTCTCCCGCGGCCCCGAGCCGGGGCCCGGTCCGGCCGCCGTTCCCCCGTGACGGCGGGCGGACCGGAGCCGGTCAGATGCGGGTGCCGTACACGTGGTCGACCGGGATGGTGAGGAGCACCCGGCGGTCGGAGACCATCGTCTCGCGGTACTCCGCCCAGTCCGGGTGCTCCCCGGCGGCGCGGCGGTAGTAGTCCACCAGCGCCTCGACCTCCGGCCCCTCGGGGTCGGTGCCCGGCCCGGTCAGGGCGGCCACGCCCTCGGCGGTGACCCAGGAGCGGCCGTCCGGCCCGGTCACCTCCAGACTGGCCCGCGGGTCCCGGCGCAGGTTGGCCGTCTTGGCCAGCCCGTCCCGGGTGGAGATCAGGATGGCGTTCGCGTCCCGGTCGTAGAACGGCATGACGGGGGAGAGCTGCGGGCGGCCGTCCGCCTTGATGGTGGCGAGGACGCCGAGGCGGCTCTGCGCGAGCAGGGCGTACGGGTCGAAAGCAGTGGAGGTCATGGCAGCATCATCGACCTTCACGCCGGTGTGAGGGCAAGGTCCGCCACGCGTGTTGGGCGAGGTCCGCCGGGCGGGCGGGGTGCGGTGCGTCGGGCGTGCTGGGCGAGGCCCGCCGGGCAGGTGGGGCGGGAGGCCGCGCATGATGACACGGACCGGCGGGCCGGTGCGGAAGGTTCGGGAATCCGCCGTGATGTCCGGCGTGAGCCGCTATGGTCGGTCGCGAAAGCGGTGACGGTCCGTCAGTGGATGCGCACCGTCCGAGTCGAGGGGACACCGCACGATGGCACGCGAACGCAAGCCGGTGGAACTGCTGGAGTTCTCCGACGACCTCCACACCGACGACGTCACCCCGCTGCAGGCCTTCCTGGCCGCCCGCATGCGCGAGCTGGTCCGGGCCCAACCCGAGGGCACCAGTGCCCGGTTCGCCGCCGAGCGGCTGGCGGAGCTCACCGCCGCCGACTGCGTCTTCCTCTCGGACGTCCTGGTGGCCTGGGAGGAGGTGGTCCTGGAGGGCCGCAACGACGAGCCCGGCTGGACGCAGCGGATGCGCCAGGACGCCATGATCTGGTGGGAGCGGCTGTGCGAGACGGCCGACCGGTTCCGCGACCACCCCGACCACCGCTCCCGCTGGCGGCCGCTGCACTTCATGAACCTCGCCCACGCGGAGATCATGGCGGGCCTGACCGACCGGGCGGGCGGCGTGTACGGGGACGGGGCGCACCCGTGATCCCGGAAGGCCGGGGGCGACCCCGTACGGCCGGGGGCCGTGGCCGTACGGCCGGACAGTGTCGGTGGCTGCTGGTACGGTCCCCGGCATGAGCAATCGTGTGCCCTTCACGGGCGGGGAGAAGGAAAGCCTTCACGCGGCGCTGGACCGGCACCGCGATGTGGTGCTGTGGAAGCTGGAGGGGCTGGACGACGAGCAGCTGCGCCGTCCGATGACGCCCTCCGGGACCAATTTGCTGGGGCTGGTGAAGCACCTCGGCGGCGCCGAACTCGGCTGGTTCCGGGAGACGTTCGGCCGGGAGACCGGACCGCTGCCGTTCGACATCGACGCCGACGATTCCTCCGACATGCGGGTGGAGCCGCACGAGTCGACGGCGGACGTCCTGGCCTTCTACGCGCGGGCCCGGGCCGGCGCCGACGAGACGATCCGGGCGCTGGCACTGGACGACCTCGGCACCTCCTGGAGAGGGAACTCCGTCTCGCTGCGCTGGGTGCTGATCCACATGACAACGGAGACGGCCCGGCACACCGGGCACATGGACATCCTGCGCGAGCTGATCGACGGGGGGACGGGCGACCACGACCGGAGCTGACCCCGGACTCCGCCCGTCCCGGCGCGGCCCGTCCCGGCGCGGTCCGCCGCGCGCTCAGGCCGTCAGCTCGCGGACGGCCCGGGCCAGCGCCCGCGCCGTCCGCCGGACGTCCGCCTCGGTGGTGCGCCAGTTGCTGAACGCGGCGCGCAGGGCGGGCCGGCCCGCGTAACGGGTGGGGGTGAGGAAGGCCTCGCCGGCCAGCCCGTCGGCGAGTGCGGCCAGCCGCTCCGGGGTCGGGTCGGCCGTCAGCGAGAAGCAGACGACGTTCAGCCGCACCGGGGCGAGCAGCTCCAGGCCCTCGATCCGGGCCACCTCCGCGCCGAGCGCCCGGGCACCGGCGATGCAGCGCTCCACGATCTCCCGGTGCCCGGAGCGGCCGTACGCCCGCAGGGTGAACCAGGCGGCGAGGGCGCGCAGCCGGTGGGAGTTCTCCGGCGTGAGGTGGACCAGGTCCGGGTGCTCGCTCAGCGGACCGAGGTAGGCGGCGGCGTTCTGGAAGACCCGGGCCTGGAGGTCCGGGCGGCGGGTGAACTGCACGGCGCTGTCGTAGGGCACGTTGAGCCACTTGTGCAGGTCGACGCAGACCGAGTCGGCGAGGTCCAGCCCCGCCACCAGCTCCGCGTGCTCCGGCGACAGCGCGGCGAAGGCGCCGAACGCGGCGTCCACGTGCAGCCAGAATCCGTACCGCTCGCGCAGCGCGGCGATCGCGCGCAGGTCGTCGAAGTCGACGGTGTTGACCGTCCCGGCGTTGGCCACCACGACGCACGGCCCCTGAACCCTGGTCAGCGCCCGCTCCAGCGCGGCCACGTCCACCGCCTCACGACCCGGCAGGACGGGCACCGTCCGCAGCGCCGTCCGGCCCAGGCCCAGCACCGACAGCGCCTTGGCGACGCTGGAGTGCGCACTGCCCGACAGCACCCGGACCGGGCCCAACGCGCCGATGCCGTCCTCGGCGACGTCAACGCCGAGCCGCTCGCCCAGCCACTCGCGGGCGATCGCCAGCCCCACCGTGTTCGACATCGTCGCGCCGCTCACGAAGGTGCCGCGGTGCGCCGCCGAGAGCCCGAACAGCTCGCGCAGCCACCCGACCGTCTCCCGCTCCAGCTGCTGACCGGCCGGATCCAGCGAGGAGTTGGAGTTCTGGTCCACGGCCGAGGTCAGCCAGTCGCCCGCAAGCGCCGCCGGTGTCGCCCCGCCGGTCACGAACCCGAAGTAGCGCGGCCCGGCACTCGCCGACAGCCGCGGTTCCCAGCGCTCCGCGAACTCCGCCAGGGCGGCCCGCAATCCGCCGCCCTCCTCGGCGAGCGGCGCGCCAGCGGGCTCCGCGCCGCTCTGCTCCGCGCCGCTCTGCTCCGCGCCGCTCTGCTCCGCGCCGCTCTGCTCCGCGCCGCTCTGCTCCGCGCCGCTCTGCTCCGCGCCGCTCTGCTCC